>DATMBW010000024.1:0-8331 GCA_035559095.1 Ramlibacter sp. | reverse complement strand
GCCGGTGCATGCGCGCCAGCATTTCCCGGAAGCCGTGCTCGGCAGCAACGCGCCGCGCTTCGAGACCGCCGGCACCACCTTGCATGAGGACGGAGCGATCCGGCTTTGGACGCTGGACGACGACGTGCTCATCGCGAGCATCAAGACCAAGATGCATGCCGTCAGCCCGCAAGTGTGCGAAGGCCTGCAGATGGCCATCGGCCTGGCCGAGGAGAAGTATCAGGGCCTGGTGATCTGGTCTGGCGACGATCCGTTCAGCGTCGGCGCCGATCTGCAGGCCATGTTGCCGGCCTTCGTCGCCGTGGGGGTAAGCGCCATCGACGACGCCGAGCAGTTCATGCAGCAGACCATGCTGCGCATGCGCTATGCGAACGTGCCAGTGGTCGCGGCGATTCGCGGCATGGCCCTGGGTGGCGGCTGCGAGATCGCGGTGCATTCCGCGAAACGCGTCGTCGCAATGGAGAGCTACATCGGGCTGGTGGAAGTCGGCGTGGGCCTGGTGCCCGGTGCCGGCGGCTTGACCTACATCGCGCGGCGCGCGGCTGAAGCGCAGGCGCGCTCCACGCACAAGGACCTGCTGCCTTTCCTCACCGAAGGCTTCATCGCCGCCGCGATGGCCAAGGTCGGCACGAGCGCGCTGGAGTCGCGCCAGCTCGGCTACGTTCTCGAGAGCGACGTGATCGTGCCGAACAAGGACGAATTGCTGTTCGTGGCACTGAACGAGGCGAAGGCGATGTTCACCGCCGGTTACCGGCCACCGCTGAGGCGCCAGTTCGCGGTCGCCGGGCGCAACGGCAGGGCCACCATCCAGGGCCAGCTGGTGAACATGCGCGACGGCGGCTTCGCCAGCCAGCACGACTTCCACATCGCGTCGCTCATTGCCAATGTGGTGACCGGCGGCGACGTGGACACCGGCACGCTGGTTACCGAGGAATACCTGATGGCGTTGGAGCGCCAGGCGTTCTGCGCGCTGGTGCAGCACCCCAAGACGCAAGAGCGCATCCTCGGGATGCTGTCCTCCGGCAAGCCCGTTCGCAACTGAACATGGATCAGCAAAACAACCGGATGCAGCGTCAGCTGGGCCGGCTGAACGACGTGCCGCAGTTTCTGCGCCCATGGGCGCAAAGCATGGTGCTGCGCCGCGTCGTCCCGTTCACCGGGACGGCCGGGCTGGACTTCGTCAGCTTGACGCCGGGCCAGGTGGAAATCGCGATCGCCAACCACAAGCGCGTGCAGAACCACATCGGCGGCGTCCATGCTTCGGCGATGAACCTGCTGGCGGAAACCGCCACCGGCATGGTCGTGGGCATGAACGTGCGCGACGACTGCCTGCCGCTGGCCAAGGAGCTGAGGATGGCGTTCCGCAAGCGGGCCACCGGTTCGCTGCGTGCCGTGGCCACGCTCACGGACGAGCAGCGCGCCGCGCTGCGGGGCAGCGACAAGGGCGAAGTGAAAGTTTCGGTCACGGTGACCGATGAGGCCGGTGTCAATCCGGTCGAGTGTGAATTTGTCTGGGCCTGGATTCCCGCCGGCCCGCGCAGGAGCTGAACATGAGCAAGCAAATCCAGGAAGCCTATATCGTCGCCGCGACCCGCACGCCGATCGGCCGGTCGCATCGCGGGTACTTCCGGCATACGCGGCCCGACGACCTGCTGGCGGCGGCGCTGCGCGCCGCGCTGGCGCAGGCGCCAGGGCTCGATCCGCAGGCGATCGAAGACGTGGTCTGCGGCTGCGCGATTCCCGAAGCGCAGCAAGGCCTGAACGTCGCGCGCATCGGCGCGGTGCTGGCCGGCCTGCCCAAGAGCGTGGGCGGCATCACCGTCAACCGCTTCTGCGCTTCGGGCCTGTCGGCGGTGCAGATCGCGGCGGACCGCATCCGCGTCGGTGAAGCCGAAGTCATGATCGCGGCGGGCACGGAGAGCATGAGCATGGTGCCCATGATGGGCAATGCCCCTTCGCTGTCGCCCGCGATCTTTTCCAACCCCGACGACATCGAAAGCTATGGCATCGCCTACGGCATGGGTTTGACGGCGGAGAAGGTGGCGCAGCAGTGGAAGGTAAGCCGCAGCGCGCAGGACGAATTCGCCTACCACTCGCACATGAAGGCGATCGCCGCCATGAAGGCGGGCGAGTTCGCGAGCGAGATCACTCCCATCGAAGTGGCCGAGCGCTCGGTGGACCTGGATTCGGCGCAAGTCGCGGTGAAAACGCGCACGGTGAATCTCGACGAAGGCGCGCGACCCGACACCACCGTGGAGGGCCTGTCCAAACTCAAGACTGTGTTTGCGGCGCGTGGCTCCGTCACCGCAGGCAACAGCTCGCAGACCTCGGATGGCGCGGGTGCGCTGATCCTGGCCGGCGAGAGTGCGATCAAGCGCTTCGGCCTGAAGCCGCTGGCGCGCTTCGTCAGTTACGCCAGCCGCGGCGTTCCGCCCCACATCATGGGGATCGGTCCGGTCGAGGCGATTCCGGCGGCCTTGCGCTACGCCGGCCTGAAGCAGGACGATATGGATTGGATCGAGCTCAACGAGGCGTTCGCCGCGCAGTCGCTGGCGGTCATCAATACGCTTGGGCTCGACGCGTCCAAGGTGAATCCGATGGGCGGTGCGATCGCGCTCGGCCACCCGCTGGGCGCCACCGGCGCTATCCGATCGGCGACAGTGATTCACGCCCTTCAGCGCAAGAATCTCAAATATGGCATGGTCACCATGTGCGTGGGCATGGGGCAGGGCGCAGCAGGCATATTCGAAAAAATATAAGGTGGAAACAGGCCCGCCGTTCGGCGGGCTTGTCCTTCGACAAGGAGACTGGATGGCGGCTGAAACCATAGCGGCGGCCGACGGCACCAAGCTGGCGGTGCGGGTGTACGCGCCCGACAGCCCCGACCGCGGCAGCGTCGTGATCGGGGGCGCGATGGGCGTGCGGCAGGATTACTACGCGCCGTTCGCGCAGTGGCTGGCCGGCCAGGGCTGGCGCGTGCTGACGTTCGACTACCGCGGCTCCGGTGAATCCGGGCCGGGCGGCGGGTCGCTTCGCGGCTTCAAGGCCGACCTGTTCGACTGGACGCGCGACTATGAAGCGGCGATCGATCATGCCTGCGGCGCGTTGCCCGACCGCCCGCTCTACCTGCTGGGCCACAGCCTGGGCGCGCAATTGCCGGGGCTGCTCGACAACCAGCACAAGGTGAGCGGCATGCTCTGCGTCGCCGCCGGCAGCGGCTACTGGCGCGAGAACGCGCCCCAGCTCAGGCGCATCGTTTTCTATTTCTGGTTCGTGCTGGTGCCGCTGGCCACCCGCTTGTGCGGCTACTTTCCGGGGCGCCGCCTGCGCAAGGTCGGCGACCTGCCCACGGGCGTCGTCATGCAGTGGCGCAAGTGGTGCCTGAATCCAAGGTACAGCGTGGGCGCCGAGGGCGAGGCGGTGCGCCAGCGCTACGCCAGCGCAAGATTCCCGGTGCACGCCCTTTCCATCGCGGACGACGAGCTGATGACATTGCGCGGCACGCACAGCCTCCTCGATCTCTACGAAAACGCGCCGCGGCAGGTTGAGCGGGTGGCGCCGGCCGATCTCGGTGTGCGCCGCCTCGGGCACTTCGGCCCGTTCCGCAGCGAGCACGCGGCGCAGCTCTGGCCGCGCATGGCCGAGTGGCTCGGCGGGCTCGCCGCCGGCCCGAAAGCGGTATGAGCCGCGTGGAGGTTTGCGAATGAGCGGGTCCGATCGGCTGCATGCGTTCGACGCGGCGATCGCGCTGGCACCGCAAGGCGAGGGTGCCTGGCACGGCCACACCAGCGCGGCGTACGCGAACATGATCGGGCCCTTCGGCGGTGTGATGGCGGCGCAGGCACTCAACGCCGTGCTGCAACATCCGCAGCGGCTGGGCCACCCCGTCGCATTCACCGTCAACTTTGCCGCCGCGTTGGCCGACGGGCCCTTCATGGTGCTGGCGCGGCCGGCCCGCACCAACCGGTCCACGCAGCACTGGATCGTGGAGATCCGGCAGCAAGAGCAAACAGTGCTCACGGCCACCGGCGTCACCGCCGTGCGCCGCGAAACCTGGGGCGCCACGGACTTGCCGATGCCGGATGTGCCGGCCGCGCATGAGGTGCCGCCGCCCACGCGCCGAGGCCGCGTGGAATGGGTCAACCGCTACGACATGCGTTTTGTCGCCGGCGGCCTGCCGCCGGCGTGGGACGGCGCCGAAGGTCAGAACAGCCGCACGCAGCTGTGGGTGCGCGACAACCCGCCACGGCCGCTGGACTTCGCGTCGCTCACCGCGATCGCGGATGTGTTCTTCCCGCGCATCTGGCGCCGCCGGGCCACGATGACGCCGATCGGCACCGTGTCGATGACGGTCTACTTTCATGCGGGCCAGGCGCAGCTGCGGTCCACCGGCGCCGGCTACCTGTTGGGCCAGGCCGAGGCCCAGGCGTTCCGCAACGGCTACTTCGACCAGACGGCGCAATTGTGGAACGAAGCCGGGGAGCTGCTGGCGACGAGCCACCAGGTCGTCTACTACAAGGAGTGAATGCGATGCCCCCTGTCGCGCTTGTCGTCGGCGCGGGCGATGCCACCGGCGGTGCCGTCGCGCGGCGCTTCGCGCGCGGCGGCTATACGGTGTGCGCGACGCGCCGCAGCGCGGACAAGCTCCAGCCCCTGCTCGACGGCATCGCGGCCGAAGGCGGCAAGGCGCATGGCTTTGCGTCCGATGCGCGCAAGGAAGACGAGGTGATCGCCCTGGTCGAACGGATCGAATCGACCATCGGGCCGATCGAGGTGCTGGTATTCAACATCGGGGCCAACGCACCCAGCGGCATCCTTGACGAGACCGCGCGCCGGTACTTCAAGATCTGGGAAATGGCGTGCATGGCCGGCTTCCTCAACGGCCGCGAAGTCGCCAGGCGGATGGTGGCTCGCGTGGGCAAAGGCCACAAGGGCACGATCATCTTCACCGGCGCGACGGCATCGATGCGGGGTTCGGCCAACTTCGCGGCATTTGCCGGCGCCAAGCACGCGCTGAGGGCGCTGGCGCAGAGCATGGCCCGCGAGCTCGGTCCGCGCGGCATCCACGTCGCGCATGTGATCGTCGACAGCGCGATCGACACCGCCTTCATCCGCGAAAACTTTCCCGACCGCTATGCGCTCAAGGAGCAAGACGGCATCGTCAACCCCGACCACATCGCGGAGACCTACTGGATGCTGCACCGCCAGCCGCGCGACGCATGGACCCACGAACTCGACCTGAGGCCGTGGCTCGAAAAGTTTTAACACCAACAGGAGGAGATATGGCAAAAACAGTCGATTTCTACTTCGACGTCGGCAGCCCGGCCGCCTACCTGGCCTGGCACCGGCTGCCGCGCATCTGCGACGACGCGGGCGCCACGCTGGCTTACAAACCCATGCTGCTGGGCGGCGTCTTCCAGGCGGCTGCCAACCAGTCGCCGATGAACATTCCCGCCAAGGGCCGTTACATCATGGCCGATCTGGAGCGTTTCGCACGCCGCGATCGCATCCCTTTCAGCCACAACCCGCACTTCCCGATCAATACGCTGACGCTGATGCGAATGGCCACCGGCGTGCAGATGAAGGACGAGGCGCGCATGGTGCCTCTCGTCGACGCCGTATTCCGGGCGATCTGGGTGGAGGGCAGGAACATGAACGACGCCGGCGTCGTTGCGGACGTGCTGCGGGAGGCCGGCTTCGAGCCCGCGGCGTTGCTGGCCATGGCCAACGATCCCGCGGTCAAGGAACGGCTGAAAGCGCAGACCCAGGAGGCCGTGGCGCGTGGCGTCTTCGGTGCCCCCACATTCTTTGTCGGCGCCCACATGTATTGGGGCCAGGACCGGCTCGATTTCGTCAGGGAAGCATTGGAATCAAACGTATGAGCAGCGATATCCTCACCCACGTCGAACGCGGCGTGCTGACCATCACCTTGAACCGGCTGGAACGCAAGAACTCGATCACGTTCGCGATGTATAGCGGCATGGCCGACGCCTTGGCCGCGGCCGACGCCGACCCAGGCATCCGTGTGGCCGTGATCCAGGGGCACGAAACCGTCTTCAGCGCCGGCAACGACATCGGCGATTTCCTCAACGGCCCGCCCGCGGGAGCCGATTCGCCGGCGTTTCATTTCCTGCGCGGCATCGCCACGTTCGCCAAACCCCTGCTCGCGGCGGTTTGCGGCCCGGCCGTGGGCATCGGCACGACGATGCTGTTCCACTGCGACCTGGTCTATGCCGGCGACAACGCGGCTTTCTCGATGCCGTTCGTCAACCTGGGCCTGTGCCCGGAAGCTGCATCGAGCCTGCTGGCGCCGCAGATGCTGGGCTATCACCGCGCCGCCGAAGCGCTGCTGCTGGGCGAGCCGTTCATGGCCGAAGCCGCACTGGAAGTGGGGCTGGTCAACCGGATCGTGCCGCCCACCGAGGCGAACGCCATCGCGCAGGCGGCCGCGCAAAAGCTCGCGGCCAAGCCGATCGGTTCGCTGATCGAAACCAAACGGCTGATGAAAAAAAGCCAGCAGCAACTGGTGCTGCAGCAGATGGCCGACGAAGGCCAGAGCTTCTCGCGCCTGCTGCGCGAGCCGGCCGCCCGGGAAGCGTTCCGTGCGTTCCTGGACAAGCGCACGCCGGATTTTTCCAAACTGTAGGAATTGTCAAGAGCGCGCAACAACATGGAGAGCGACATGAAACTCAAAGGCAAGACCCTTTTCATCACCGGCGCATCCCGCGGCATCGGCCTGGCCATCGGCAGGCGCGCAGCCGCCGACGGGGCCAACGTGGTGATCGCCGCCAAGACGACGGACCCCAACCCGAAGCTGCCGGGCACCATCCACACTGCGGCCCAGGAAATCAGGGACGCTGGAGGCCAGGCCTTGCCGCTGGCCGTGGACATTCGCGACGAGGAGGCCGTGCTCGACGCGGTCGCCAAGGCGGTGGCGACTTTCGGCGGCATCGACATCCTGGTCAACAACGCCAGCGCGATCAGCCTGACCGACACCGAGGCCACGCCGATGAAGCGCTACGACCTGATGAACGGGATCAACGCGCGCGGCACCTACCTGTGCACGCAGGCCTGCCTGCCGGAACTGAAGAAGTCGGCGGCCGCCGGCCGCAACCCGCATGTGCTGAACATGTCGCCGCCGCTGTCGATGAAGCAGCACTGGTTCGCGCCGCACACGGCCTACACCATGGCCAAGTACGGCATGAGCATGTGCACCCTGGGCCACTCGGGCGAGTTCAAGAAGTACGGCATCGCCGTCAACAGCCTGTGGCCGCGCACCGCGATCGCCACCGCGGCCTTGCAGATGATTCCCGGCGTGGACGTGAACATGTGCCGCAAGCCCGAGATTCTTTCGGACGCGGCGTATTTCATCCTGACCAGCCCGGGCAGCAACAGCGGCAACTTCTTCATCGATGACGAACTGCTCGCCGCGCATGGCGTGACCGATCTCGACAAGTATTCGGTCAAGCCCGGCACCAGGAATTTCATCCCGGACTTTTTCGTCGATTAGGACTCCGGGCGGCGACTCTCAGGCGGCTCGGGCCTCCGCCGGCCGCACCGCGACATAAAGCAAGCCCGACCTGCCGCTGGCGCGCAGCACCTTGAGCAGCACGTCGCGACCCACGCGCTCGCTGCCCAGCGCCTGGTGCAAGCCGTCCACCGAGGCGATGGCGATGCCGTCCAGCCCCAGGATCAGATCGCCCGTCTGCAGGCGCGCCAGCTCAGCCGGGCTGCCGGCTTCCACCGAGTTGATTCGCACCGCGCTCGACTGGTTCAGCGAATAGGCGAGCACTATGCGCCGATCGAGTTCCACCGTGCTGCCGCCCACGCCAAGGAAGCCCCGCCTGACCCGGCCGTGACTCAGCAGTTGCGGAATCACCCAGCCGGCGATATCGATGGCGACGGCAAAGCAGATGGACTGCGCGCCGGCGATGATCGCGGTGTTGACACCGATCACCTCGCCGCGCGAGTTCAGCAGCGGGCCGCCCGAATTGCCCGGGTTCAGCGGCGCGTCGGTCTGGATCACGTCGGGAATCAGCCGGCCGGTGCTGGCGCGCATGCTGCGGCCCAGGGCGCTGACGATCCCTGCGGTCACCGTGTGTTCGAAGCCCAGCGGGTTGCCGATAGCGATGGCGATCTCGCCGCGCCGCACGGCGGCGGAGCGGCCCAACGCGGCATGGTTCAGGGCGCCGCGCGACATGCCGTCGATCTGCAGCACCGCCAGGTCGGTGTCCTGGTCGTCGCCAACCCAGCGGGCGGCGAATTCGCGGCCGTCCGCGAACGACGCCATCAGCTGCGAAGAAGCCGCGGAGTCGGCCCGCTGGCCCGCCC
>DATMBW010000023.1:0-3129 GCA_035559095.1 Ramlibacter sp. | reverse complement strand
CCCCGCCCGACAGCGTCGTGGCCGCCTGGCCGAGCTTGATGTACGAAAGGCCGACGTCCAATAGCGTCTGCAGCTTGCGCGCGATGGCGGGAACGGGTTGGAGGAACAGGTGCGCGTCCTCCACCGTCATGTCGAGGATCTGCGCGATATTGCGCCCCTTCCATTGCACTTCCAGCGTCTCGCGGTTGTAGCGCTGGCCGTGGCACACGTCGCAGGCCACGTAGACGTCGGGCAGGAAGTGCATCTCCACCTTCACGACGCCGTCGCCCTGGCACGCTTCGCAGCGCCCGCCCGCGACGTTGAACGAGAAGCGGCCCGGCCCGTAACCGCGCTCCTTGGCCATCGGCACCTCGGCCATCAGTTCGCGGATCGGGGTGAACAGACCCGTGTAGGTGGCCGGGTTGCTGCGCGGCGTGCGGCCGATCGGCGACTGGTCGACGTTGATCACCTTGTCGAAGTATTCGATGCCTTCCACCGCTTCGTGCGCAGCCGGCTCCTCGTGGGCGCGGTAGAGCGTGCGCGCCACCGCGGCGTACAGCGTGTCGTTGACCAGGGTGGATTTGCCCGAACCCGAGACGCCGGTGACGCAGGTGAGCAGGCCCACCGGAAACGCCGCGTTCACGCTCTTGAGGTTGTTGCCGGTGGCGCCCAGCACGCGGATCTCCTGCATCGCGCCTTGGGTGGCCAGATGTCCGGCCTCGCGCGCCGCGCGGCGAAGAGCCGCATCGCTGGGTGGAAAGCGTGGCTTCCTGGGCTCGGCGGGAATGAGCTCGAGCACCGGCAGCCACGGCGTGCGGCGGGTGGGAACGGGGATGGTCTTTCTGCCTGCCAGGTATTGGCCCGTCAGCGACGCGGCCGTCGCCTTGATGTCCTCGTAGCTGCCCTGGGCCATCACCTGGCCGCCGTGGATGCCCGCGCCCGGGCCCATGTCGATCAGGTGGTCGGCGGCGCGGATCATGTCCTCGTCGTGCTCCACCACGATCACGCTGTTGCCGATGTCGCGCAAGTGCCGCAAGGTGCCGATCAGCCCGTCGTTGTCGCGCTGGTGCAAGCCGATGCTCGGTTCGTCCAGGACGTACATCACCCCGGTCAGGCCCGAACCGATCTGGGACGCCAGCCGGATGCGCTGCGCTTCGCCGCCCGACAGCGTCTCGGCGCTGCGGTCCAGGCTGAGGTAGTTGAGCCCCACGTCGTTGAGGAATTTCAGGCGCAGCCCGATCTCGCGGATCACTTTTTCCGCGATCCCGGCCTTGGCGCCGCGCAGTTTCAAGCCGTCGAAATAGTCGAAGCTCTCGCGCAGCGTGGCATGGCCGATCTCGAAGATGGCGCGGGCCTGCTCGCCTTCGCCGATCTTCACGTGCCTGGCCTCGCTGCGCAGGCGGGTGCCGTGGCACTCCGGGCAGGGTTGCAGGCTGCGGTAGCGCGCCAGCTCCTCACGCACGGTGGCCGAGTCGGTCTCGCGGTAGCGCCGCTCCATGTTGGGGATGACGCCTTCGAACCGGTGCCGCCTGGTGACCCTGCGGCCGGCGGACTGGCCCGAGTCCATCGTGTAGCTGAACCGGATCTCCTCGTCGCCGGAGCCATACAGAACCGCCTGTTGTACCGGCGCTGCCAGCTCCTCGAACGGCGCCTCCAGGCTGAACTTGTAGTGCCGCCCCAGGCTCTCGAGCAACGCGAAGTAATAGCCGTTGCGCCGGTCCCAGCCCTTGATCGCGCCGCCGGCCAGCGAGAGGCTGGGGAATGCGACTACGCGAGACGGATCGAAGAACTCCCTGTGGCCCAGGCCGTCGCAGGACGGGCAGGCGCCGACCGGCGAATTGAACGAGAACAGGCGCGGCTCGAGTTCGGCGATCGAATGGTTGCAGATCGGGCAGGCGAACTTCGCGTTGAACCAGTGCTCGCGCGGCGGGGCGGGGGCCCCCGCCGCCTCCGATTCCGCGCTGTCCATCTCCACCGCGATCGCCCGGCCGTCGGCCAGCCGCAGCGCGGCCTCGAAGCTCTCGGCCAGGCGCTGCTGCACATCCGGCCGCACCTTCAGCCGGTCGATCACCACGTCGATGTCGTGCTTCTCGGCCTTCTTCAGCTTGGGCAGCGCATCGAATTCATAGGTCTGGCCGTCCACCCGGAACCGCACGTAGCCGCGCGCCTGCATCTCGGTGAACACGTCGATGAACTCGCCCTTGCGGTCGCGCGCCACCGGCGCCAGCACCATGAGCCGGGTTTCTTCCGGCAGCGCGAGCACCGCGTCGACCATCTGCGAGACCGTCTGCGATTGCAGGGGCAGGTCGTGATCGGGGCAGTAGGGCGTGCCGGCCCGCGCGAACAGCAGCCGCAGGTAGTCGTGGATCTCGGTCACGGTGCCCACCGTGGAGCGGGGGTTGTGCGAGGTCGCCTTCTGCTCGATCGAGATCGCGGGCGACAGGCCCTCGATCACATCCACGTCGGGCTTGTCCATGAGCTGCAGGAACTGCCGCGCGTAGGCCGACAAGCTTTCGACATAGCGGCGCTGGCCTTCGGCGTACAGCGTGTCGAAGGCCAGCGAGGACTTGCCCGAACCCGACAGGCCGGTGATCACCACCAGCTGGTTGCGAGGGATGTCCAGGTCGACGTTCTTGAGGTTGTGGGTGCGCGCCCCGCGAATGCTGATCCGCTGGAATGCCGCGGCGAGGTACTTGCCGGCCTCGGGATGCCCGGGCTGCCCGGCGCCTTGGCGGAGCACCGCGGATGGGCCTTCGGTCGAGGAGTTCAATGTCGGGTTGCGCAAAGGGAAACCGACCATGATAGCCCGGCGGCGATTTTGCCGATCCCCCGGCCTCACGCGCCGGACTCTGCGCCGGCAGCGATGCACTTTTGCCCGCCCCGCGCGGGATCGGCCGTGGGGAATGTGGCGCTTTCGCGCATGCGGGACAATCTGGCTTTGCCGCAGAGGCCGCCCGCTACCCGATGTTGTCCGATTCCGTGAAATCTCCTCCCGCCTTTGCCGATCCCGGCCGCATGACGCCGGCGGAGCGCCGCGCCAGCGCCTCGCTCGCCACCATCTTCGCCGCCCGCATGCTGGGCCTGTTCCTGGTGTTGCCGGTGTTCGCACTGGAGGCGGCCAAGTACCCCGGCGGCAACGACCCGGCCCTG
>DATMBW010000022.1:0-9223 GCA_035559095.1 Ramlibacter sp. | reverse complement strand
GCACGCCGGCCTTGAGCGAGTTGTGGTTGTCGGGAACCACCACGCCGTGGCCGGTGGTGAGCAGGTTCTCGGGTCCCTGGCTGAACGACTCCAGCTGCTTTTGCTTGGCCGCCGCGGCCTCGCCGGCTTTGGACTTGCGCTGGGCATCCTGCTTGGACAGTGCCATTCGATACTCCTGTGGCTGTTCTTCTCAAGAGGCGCGAAAACGCATCCGCCCACAGGCGCAGCGGGCTTCGCCGGGGGACGTCTCAGGCCGCGTCCAGGTCAAGTGCAGCGTCGAGGATGCCCGCGACCGCTGCCAGCGCGATGGCGCCCGCGCCACCGGCGGCGCACCAGACCAACCATTCGGGCATCGCGGCGAGCAGCTCCATGTGCATCTCCTTGGCTTACTTCAAGCCGCCCCCAGCATAAGCAAGCTCATGCGCAACCGTTCGTAGTTGGGCAGCGGGCACGTTTGTCGGCGCCTCGATGATTTGGAGGTAGGACTGCTCCGACACCCCGCGCGAATCCATGGCCTCGGGCGTTCTCCTACATGCGCGGCGCGGCGCGTCCTACCGCAGGGGGCACGGCGCAGCGGCACCATGGACGGCTACTTTTTGAAAGACCATCGCGATGCACAACCGAATGCCCAGCCGTCGGCGCCAGGGTGTGACCAAAGGTAAAAGCACGGCGCGTCAGGGTGAGACCATGCCGCTGCAGGGGCAAACCCAGGATCGCGCGCCGCGGCTGCCCCATGAACGGGACGAGTCGGCCGACAGCCAGGCTCCCAGCGAGCCCTCGGGGCCGCGCATGGCGGAAGCGGCGCGCGAAGACATCGAGCGCGGTTTGGTCGACACGGACAAGGGCCCTGTGCTGGACCAGACCTACGACAAGGTCCGGGAGGATGCCCCGGACCCGGTGAAGAAGTTCAGCCCCTGAGCGCCGCGCGCATGGCGTCGATGACGCCCTTGTAGTCGGGCTTGCCGAATATCGCGCTGCCGGCCACGAAGGTGTCGGCGCCCGCGGCCGCGACCCGCGCGATGTTGTCGGTCTTGATGCCGCCATCCACTTCGAGCCGGATGTCCTTGCCGCACGCGTCGATGCGCTGGCGGGCCAGCTCGATCTTGCGCAGGGCCGATTCGATGAAGCCCTGACCGCCGAAGCCGGGGTTGACGCTCATGATGAGGATGAGATCGATGTCCTCGATCATCCAGTCCAGCACGTCCATCGGCGTGGCGGGGTTGAACACCAGCCCGGGCTTGCAGCCGCTGGCCTTGATCGCCTGCACGCTGCGGTGCACGTGGGACGATGCTTCCGGATGGAAGCTGATGTAGTCGGCGCCCGCCTGGGCAAAAGCCTGGGCCAGAGCGTCGACCGGCTGCACCATCAGGTGGACGTCGACCGGAACGGCCTGCCCTTGCGCCGTGACTGCATGCGGCTTCAAGGCCGAGCAGATCATCGGCCCGAACGTCAGGTTGGGCACGTAATGGTTGTCCATCACGTCGAAATGGATCCAATCGGCGCCGGCGGCGATGACTTTGCCCACTTCCTCGCCCAACCGGGCGAAGTCGGCCGACAGGATGGACGGGGCGATGCGATGGGTCGTGCTCATCCCCGGATTCTCGCAAATCGCCAAAGGGTTACGATTGCCGACATGAGCAAGTACCGGTTCCGTGTCGAAGTCGAGCCCAAATACCTTCCCGAGCAATCCGCGCCGGCCCAGGATCTGTACAGCTTCGCGTACACCATCACCATCACGAACACCGGCGCAGTGCCGGCCCAGTTGATTTCGCGGCACTGGATCATCGCCAATTCGCTGGGGCAGGTCGAGGAAGTGAAGGGCCTGGGCGTGGTGGGCCAGCAGCCGCTGCTCAAGCCCGGCGAGGCGTTCCAGTACACCAGCGGCTGCCGCCTGCGCACCGCCTCCGGCACCATGCAGGGCAGCTACTTCTGCGTGGCCGAAGATGGCGAACGTTTCGAAGTGGAGATTCCGGCGTTCGTGCTCGATGACGGCACCAGCCGCGTCCTGCATTGAGCACGGCCCGTCCCGCGAGCACGTCTTGCAGCGCCTCGGCGGCCATCAGCGTGAACAGGCACCGGTCCTACAGCGCCCGCGGCAACGGCCGGGGTACAGTGCGCGCCGGGGGAACCACGCATGAATGAAATCATGGCCATCTGGGCCGAGTGGCTCAAGCCCTCGGCCGGCCTGCCCACCGTGCAATGGTCGCTCCTGCTGGCCGCCGCGGCGGCGGCCGGCCACCTGCTGCAGCGTTACACGGGCCTGCCCAAGGTCGTCGGGTACTCGCTGACCGGCGCGCTGGCCGGCCTGGCCGGATTTTCGGGGGCGGCCTGGCCGCTGCAGGGAATCGCGCTGTTTATCCTGGAACTGGCGGTCTCGGTCGTGCTGTTCGAAGCGGGCGGACGCCTCGCGTTGCGCTGGTTCAGGCACAACCCCATGGTGCTGTTGCAAAGCCTGCTGGAGTCCGTGCTCACCGCGTTGTTCGTGTATTACACCTTGCGCTGGATGGGGGTGCGGCCCACGGTCTCGGAGGCCGTGGCGCTGATCGCCATGGTGGCGTCACCGGCGGTGCTCTCGCGCGTCATGATGGACACCCAGGCCTCGGGGCCGGTCACCGAGCGCGCCATGGTGCTGTCCACGCTGAGCTCGCTGTACGCCCTGACGCTGGTCAACGCCCGCGCCGGGGTGATGCACAGGCCCACGACCACCTTCACTGAAAATCTCTACCCGGTCGCCGTGGTCCTCGGGCTGTCGTTCGTCGTCGCCGGCCTGCTCGCGCTGGCACTGCGCATGGCGCTGCGCGTGATGAGCCCGACCAGCGAAAACACCTCGATGCTGCTGATCGCGCTGATCGCCGCTTCCACGGCCCTGGCCGCGCATTTCGGCGGATCCGCGCCATTGGCCGCCTTGCTCGGCGGCATCCTGCTCAAGCAGCTGAACCCGCGCCCCTGGGCCTGGCCGCGGCAGCTGGGCACGGCGGCATCGCTGCTCACGATGCTGATGTTCGTGCTGGTGTCGGTGGTCGCCGCCAAGGCCGACTGGAATCCGGCCGTGGCCGGTCTGGTCGCCGCCCTGGTGCTGGCGCGCGGCCTCGCCAAGATTGTCGGCGTGGGCGCCGCCAACTGGGGCAGCGGCACCAGCTGGCGCCAGGCCTTCTGGACCGGCTGCGCGATGTCGCCCATGTCGTCGGTGGCGCTGTTGCTGGTGCAGCAGTTCGTGTCTTCCTCGCTCACGCTGGGCCCGCGCATCGCCAGCATCGCGCTGCCCGCCATCCTGCTGATGGAAGTGGTGGGCGCGATCATTGTCACCTTCGCGCTCTACCGCGTCGGCGAAAGTTCCAGGGCGCTGCCGTCCGAGGGCATCCCCGTCGCCCAGTCAGGTGAGTTGCGTGGATAAGCCGGTGCGAATCGAAGCGCAGTCGCAGCAGCCGCCCAGCCTGGAGCCGTTCCAGCAATCCGAGGCGCTGTCGCTGGGTGTCGAGCTGGAACTGCAGCTGGTCAACACGCACGACTACGACCTCGCACCCTACTCGGACGAGATGCTGCGGCTGATGTCCCGTTACTCGCTGCCGGGGTCGGTCGTGCCGGAAATGACCTCGAGCATGATCGAGATCTCCACCGGCATCTGCCAGTCGCCGTCGCAGGTGACAGCCGAGTTGTCGGAAATCCGCGACGCGCTGGTCAAATGCGCCGACAAGCTCAACATCGCCGTGGTCGGCGGCGGCACCCATCCGTTCCAGCAATGGCACGAGCGGCGCATCTACGACAAGCCGCGTTTCCGCGAGCTGTCCGAGCTGTACGGCTACCTGTCCAAGCAGTTCACCATCTTCGGCCAGCACGTGCACGTCGGCTGCCCCGACGCCGACAGCGCGCTGCTGATGCTGCACCGCATGTCGCGCTACATCCCGCATTTCATCGCCCTGTCGGCCTCCTCGCCGTTCGTGCAGGGGCAGGACACGCAGTTCGATTCGGCCCGGCTGAACTCGGTGTTCGCCTTCCCGATGTCGGGCCGCGCGCCGTTCACCCTGAGCTGGGACGAGTTCGGCAAGTTCTTCACGAAGACCACCCGCACGGGCGTCGTCAAGAGCATGAAGGACTTCTACTGGGATATCCGGCCCAAGCCCGAGTACGGCACCATCGAGATTCGCGTGTTCGACACGCCGCTCACGGTGGAACGCGCCAGCGCGCTGGCGGGCTTCGTGCAATCGCTGGCCTCCTGGTTCCTGCATGAACAGCCCTTCATGCCGCAGGAAGACGATTACATGGTCTACACCTACAACCGCTTCCAGGCCTGCCGTTTCGGGCTGGAAGCGGTGTACGTGGACCCCACCACCGGCCAGCACACGCCCTTGCGCGACCACATCATCCACACCTTGCGGCAGATCGGCGACCATGCCCGCAGGGTCGGCGCCAGCCATGGCGCCCAGCTGCTGGGCGAAGACGCCGAACTGGGCACCAACGACTCGCGGTGGCTGCGGGAAAAGCAGATGCGCGAGCACCTGCTGGCGGAGGTGGTGCGCCAGGGTGCGCTGCGCTTCCGGGGCAACGCCTGACGACGGTGTGACAATCCATCCCCATGGGTGAATTCGACCTCATCGACCGCTTCTTCAAACGATCCGTCTCGCGCAACGTCCTGGGCATCGGCGACGATTGCGCCCTGCTCGCGCCCGCGCCCGGAATGCAACTGGCCGTGTCTTCCGACATGCTGGTGGAGGGCCGGCATTTCCTGTCCACGGTCGACCCGTTCAGGCTGGGCCACAAGGCGCTGGCGGTGAACTTGAGCGATCTGGCGGCGTGCGGCGCCAGGCCCCTGGCATTCACCCTGGCCTTGTCGATGCCGCAGGCCGAAGAGGCCTGGCTGGAGCCGTTCTCGCGCGGACTGCTGGCGCTGGCGGACGAGCATGGCTGCGAACTGGTGGGCGGCGACACCACGCGCGGGCCGCTCAACATCTGCATCACCGCCTTTGGTGAGGTCCCGCAAGGCCAGGCGCTGCTGCGCTCGGGCGCGCGCGCGGGCGACGACCTTTTCGCCAGCGGCACGCTGGGCGATGCGAGGCTCGCGCTGGATGTGTTTAGCGGCGCGCGGTCCTTGCCGGCCGGCATGTTCGAGACGGCTCGCGCGCGCTTGGAGCAGCCCATGCCGCGCGTGGCGCTGGGCCAGGCGTTGCGAGGCATTGCGACATCGGCCATCGACGTCAGCGACGGACTGCTGGGAGACCTGGGCCACATCCTGCGGCGGTCCTCGGTGGGCGCGCGCATCGAAACCTCGGTCGCTGCCGGCCTGATGGCGGTCCGTGGCGTGCTCGACGACGAACAGCAACTGGAATACGTGCTGTCCGGCGGCGACGACTACGAGCTGGTGTTCACTGCCCCGGCGGCGCGGTACGAGGCGGTGCAGGCCGCCGCCCGCGAGGCTGGCACTCCCGTCACCCGCATTGGCCGGATCGAGGCGGAACCCGGCGTGCGGCTGATCGATTCCCAGGGACGGCCGATCCAGCGGCACTACGCGTCGTTCGATCACTTTGCGTGATTCGTCGCCGCGGTCAAGCAGCCACACGCCGCTTTGGCAATACGCTCCTCCATGTCATCGCGAGCTCCCGGCGGCACGTTGGATGACCATGATCTGCTTACGGTGCATTGTTGCTGCGATCCCGCTGCTGGCCCTCTCGCTTGCCGCGCACGCGCGCGTCTTCCAAGGCGTGGTCACCCATGTCTGGGACGGCGATTCCTTGTGGGTGCGGCCGGCCTCCGGCGGGACGCCGCGCCAGGTCCGCGTGCAGGGCATCGACGCGCCCGAGGTCTGCCAGGCGTTCGGCCTGCCGGCGCGCGATGCGCTGGCGGCGCATGTGCTGCACCGGCACGTCGCGGTCAACAGCCGGGCGCGAGACAGCTATCGGCGCACGCTGGGCCGCGTCAGCATGGACGGGCAGGATCTGGGCGCTTGGATGGTAGGCCGCGGCTATGCCTGGTCGTATCGCTTCGGCCGCGACCGCGGTCCGTACGCGGCACTGGAGGAGCAGGCCAGGAACGCGCGGCTGGGCCTGTGGGCCCATGGCACGCCCGTCGAGCCGCGCGAATTCAGGAAGCGGCACGGCAGTTGCAAGCAACGCGCCCCGGCGCCCTCCGCGTGGTTACCATTGCGCCATGCAATTCCTCCGGCCCGGTGATGTGCAACTGATCGTGCGTGAGCCCGCAGCGCGCGCGCTGGCCGCTGCGGGAAGCGGGCGCGGCGTGCGATGACGGCGCCGCTCAATCCGCCGCTGCGCCCGCCCGTGATGCGGCCGGGCGTGCGCTTCATGCTCTCCCACCCGGCACATGCGATCGCGCTGGGTTTCGGCTCCGGACTGTCGCCGGTCGCGCCCGGCACGGCGGGCACACTGTGGGCCTGGCTGGCCTACCTCGCGATGCAGAACTGGTTGGGTCCGGCCGCCATCGGCGCGGTGATCGCCGCCGCAGCGGCGATCGGGTGGTGGGCCTGCACGGTGACCGCGACCCGCATGCGCGTGCTCGACCCCGGCAGCATCGTGTGGGACGAGGTGATCGCCTTCTGGATCGTGCTCTGGCTGTTGATGCCCGCGGGCTTCTGGGCCCAGTTCTGGGCCTTCGTGCTGTTCCGCGTGTTCGATGCGGTGAAGCCGGGACCGGTGGCGTGGGCCGACGACTTGTTCCACGGCTTCGGCTGGCGCGGCGGCTTCGGCATCCTCTTCGACGACCTGGTGGCGGCGTTCTGCACGCTGCTGGTCATTGCCGCATGGAGGTCATGGTGACAGGCGCCGCACGACTGGGCGCGTTGCTACAGGGCAAGGGCTGGCTGCTGGCCGCGGCTGAAAGCTGCACCGGCGGCCTGATCGCGGCCGCCTGCACCGATCTGCCCGGTTCGAGCAATTGGTTCGATCGCGGCTTCGTCACCTATTCGGACGAGGCCAAGATTGAGCTGCTGGGCGTCGACGAGGCATCCATCCGCGCGCACGGCGCCGTGAGCGAGGTGGTCGCGCGCGCCATGGCGTTCGGCGCCGTGCGACGGTCCCACGCCCGGGTCAGTGTGGCGGTGACCGGCATCGCGGGACCCACCGGCGGCAGCAAGGAAAAGCCGGTGGGCACCGTCTGGTTCGGCTACATGGTGGACGGGGTGCTGACCAGCGAAATGCAACGCTTCGACGGCGACCGGGCCGCCGTGCGCCAGGCCACGGTGGACCATGCACTGGCGGGGCTGGTGCTGCGGCTGGGCGGCGCGTCGCCGCCGTAGGCGGCCTAGGAGCCTGGGCGGCAGAGAAACGGGCCTGCGCCGGGGTTTGGGAGCGCGCCAGGTTAGGCGCAGGCGACGCCGTGTGGTCGATCCACATAAGGAGCCTGTAACGACACATGGCGCGCTCCCAAACCCCGGCCCGAAGGGTTGGGCCTGCAAGGGGGCGCATGCGTTGTTACGGTCACGGGTCAAGCCGTCCAGGCTTGACCCGTGACCGCGCCTAGCCTTCACCCCCTTGCAGGCCCAACGCAGGCCCGTTTCTCTGCCGCCCAGGCTCCTAGCTCTTGATGATGTGCGCGTCCACGCCGCGCCGCGGCGCCGGGCCGACCGGCGGCGCATGGCCCAGGCGCGTCCACATCTGGACGGTGTACCGCGGCGGCGGCGCCTGCAACAACGCATGGATCTGCGCGTAGGGTAGTGCCTGCTCGGGATACTCCTGCAAGGCCTGCGACAGCGGCTGCATCGACAGACCCTGCGCCGTCGCGGCCAGTTGCGCCCGCGCATAGGCCCGGCCCGCGTTGACCTGCGTCTTGCGGTCGTTGCCCTCGGTCACGAGCCAGAAGAACGCCGGTGTCGCCGCGATCTTCTTGTTGAAATCTTTGATCTGGCTGGTGGTCGCCACATCGTCCGGCCCCGGTGCCTTGCTGCGGTCGAACAGGCCCAGCGCCACGAGCGCCCGCACCATGGGCGCGTTGATCGACAACCCGTCACGGTGCTGGGCGATTTCACGCGGGCCGACCCGCAATACCTTGTACGACTCCATGATCGTGCGCGGTGTCACCAGCTCAATGCGCCAGGCCTCGCTGGCAATGGCGCGGTGCTGTTGCAGTGCCTGGGGCTGGGCCGCACCCACGAAGCCGACGCGCATGGGCTGGGCCGCCACGCTGTCGGCGATCGCCCGCAGCGCCGCGGGCGCCGGCTCGCGCGGCTCGTACGCTTCGCGGTTGGTGTGGCGCGCGAGGATCTGGTCGAACAGCGGGTCCGGCCTGATGCCCGGATCGGCGGCGAGGCGAATGCGCGCCACCGGCCGCTGGTCAGGCCGGGCGGGGCCGAATTCCCTGCGGAAACAGCTCGACGTTCGCGCGCAAGCCTTTGCGCCGCGCCGCCAGGTCGAGCAGCTCGAGGAACGTGCCATGGCTCATCATGATCTGGCGCGAGAACGGATCGGTCTCGGGCAACAACCGGGTGAGGTCGCAATAGAGGGTGATCTCCTGGGGCTGGCGCAAGTCCACCAGCCAGGACTGCAGGTTGTGGGAATGCGGCGCCAGGATGGCGTAGCCGAGGATCCAGCGGCGCACATCGGCCGCGTCGGCGCGGGGTCCTTGCCAGGGCTCGATGGCTTCGGCCGGATAGTCGCCGGACAGCGAGCACCCGGCCAACGGCAGAGTGGCCGCGGAGGCGATCACACCGCCACCGGCCACGCGGATGAAATTGCGGCGGTTCATGGCGATCTCCTTTCCAGGCACAGGGACGGCGGCGCGAGCGGCGGGGCGGCACCAGAATGACGGGACGCATCGGGCCGCCCGCGCCGCGAGATTAGCACCAGCCGGCGCATCCGCGCGGTGTACGATTTCCTGGCCGTCGCCGTACCCAACGCGCCCCTGACCAACCCGGTACACTGCCGCGCCCCCAAGGACAGCCATGCATACGAACCAGCAGACAATCGAGAAGTTTTATGCTGCGTTCGCGCAGCTGGACCCCGCCACGATGGCACGCTGTTATGCGCCGGACGCGGTGTTCGACGACGAGGTGTTTTCGTTGCGCGGCAAGCGCGAGGTGATGGGCATGTGGCGCATGCTGTGCGAGGCCACCCAGGCCAAGGGCGCCGACGTATGGCAGCTGCGATTTCGCGATGTGCAGGCCGACGCCCGCGCGGGACGCGCCCACTGGGACGCGCACTACCGGTTCAGTGCGACCGGCCGCCTGGTGGACAACAGCATCGATGCGCAGTTCGAGTTCGATCCACAGGGTCATATCGTG
>DATMBW010000021.1:0-7644 GCA_035559095.1 Ramlibacter sp. | reverse complement strand
AGCCTGGCCCAGGCCGAGGACGCGGCGCACTCGCTGCACGCATACCTTCGCAAGACCGAGCTGGACCCGCAACGCCTGGCGGAACTGGACGAGCGGATGTCGCTGTGGATGTCCCTCTCGCGCCGCTACAAGCGCACGCCGGCCGAACTGCCGGGCCTGCTGGCCGCGTGGAAACAGGAACTGGCGAAACTCGACGCCGCCGCCGACCTGGCCGCGCTCGAGGCCGCCGAAAAGTACCAAGCCGACGCCTATCTGGCCGAAGCGCGGGCGCTGTCGAAAGCCAGGACGCGGGCCGCGCCGCTGCTGGCCAAGGCCGTCACGCAGGTTATGCAAGGCCTTGGCATGCAGGGCGGGCGCTTTGAAGTGGCCGTACGGAAAACGGATCAGCCGGCTTCCAGCGGGCTGGAAGAGGTCGGGTTCCTGGTAGCGGCCCATGAGGCAATCACCCCGCGGCCCGTTGGCAAGGTGGCGTCGGGGGGCGAGCTCTCGCGCATCGCGCTGGCCATCGCCGTGACGACCAGCCGGCTGGGCACCGCGCAGACCCTGATCTTCGACGAAGTCGATGCCGGCGTGGGCGGCGCGGTTGCCGAGACGGTGGGCGGGCTGATGAAGCAATTGGGGCGCGACCGCCAGGTGCTCGCGGTGACGCACCTGCCGCAAGTCGCCGCTTGCGCCGACCATCACTTGCTGGTGGCCAAGCAAAGCGACGCCTCGGGCCCGTCCAGCACCGTGACCGTCGTGCACGGCGAACACCGCGTCGGCGAGGTCGCCCGCATGCTGGGCGGCGAACGACTGTCGGGCACGACGCTCGCGCACGCGAAGGAGATGCTCTCGGGCGCCGGCGCCGGGACACCGATACGGCCATGACGCTCGAGCTCGTCCTGATCACCGGCATGTCGGGTTCCGGCAAGTCGGTGGCCTTGCGCGCGCTCGAGGACGCCGGCTATTACTGCGTGGACAACCTGCCGCCCGAGCTGCTGCTGTCGTTCGTGGCGCTGGAACAGCAGGCCAGCGCGCCGCGCGTGGCGATCGCCGTGGACGTGCGCAGCGCCACATCGCTGCCGCTGGTGCCGCAGCAGCTGCGCGAACTGCGGCGCCTGGGCGTTCGGGTGCGGCCGCTGTTCCTGGACGCCACCACCGACACGCTGGTGCGGCGTTTTTCCGAGACGCGGCGCCGCCATCCGCTGTCGGGCAACCGCCCCGGGGCCCAGGCCAGCGCGCCGGCGTCCGACCGGCAGCATGCGCTGGTGGACGCGATCGAGCTGGAGCGTGAGCTGCTGGCCGACCTGCGCGAGCAGGCCCACGTGATCGACACCAGCGTGATCCGCCCGTCGCAGTTGCAGGCCCACGTGAAGTCGCTGCTGGCCGCGCCGATCAGCCAGCTCACGCTGGTGTTCGAATCGTTCGCCTTCAAACGCGGCATTCCGGTCGACGCGGATTTCGTGTTCGACGTGCGCATGCTGCCCAACCCGCACTACGAACCGGCGTTGCGCGACCTGACCGGGCGTGACCTTCCTGTCATCGAGTTTCTGAGGCAGCATGCCGACGTGGAACAGATGTACAGCCACATCGAGCATTTCCTGAACCATTGGCTCGAGCCCCTCGCGCGCGACCACCGCAGTTACGTCACGGTGGCGATCGGGTGCACGGGCGGCCAGCACCGGTCGGTGTTCCTGGTGGAGCAACTTGCCGAGTCATTCAGCCAGCGGTGGATCACGCTCAAGCGGCATCGCGAACTCGACTCGGACTAGCAACAATCTCAGGCTTGCTGCCGGGCGAGCGCACGCAGCAAGAAGTCTGTCATGCCGGACTCCGATCCGGCATCCATGACTTCCTGGATTGCGGGTCAAGCCCGCAATGACACCGCGCAAAACTCCTAACCGCCTGCGAGCAACCGCCGGATCGGCGCGGGCAAACCCAGCTGCGGCCATTCGCCGCGCGCGAACCAGCCGCCCTGCCTGCCCCGCAGGCCAGCCGCGGGAAGCTGCGCCGCGACCGGATGCAGGTGCAGTTCCTTGTGCGTCAGCACGTGGACGAACGGCGCGTCATCCTGCAACCGGGCCCGGGCGATGGCCGGCAGCGCGGCCCGCAGCGCATCGCGGCTCTCGAACACGGGCAGGCAATGCAGTCCACCCCAGATCCCGGCGGCCGGCCGTTTCTCGAGCCAGACCGAACCGTCGCGCGCCTGCGCCCGCAGCAACCACCACGACAGCGAGCTGCGCTTGAGCTTGCGGGTCTTGACCGGATAGTTTTCCGGCTTGCCTTCGCGCGCCGCCGCGCACAGTTCCCGGACGGGACACAGCAGGCAGCTTGGGTTGCGGGCAAGGCACACCGTTGCGCCCAGGTCCATCAGGCCCTGCGTATAGGCGGGCATGGTTTCCCGCAGCGCGCGGCGCGGCAACAGTTCCTCGGCCTTGCCCCACAGGCTGCGCTCGTTGCCCGCGACCGCCAGGTCTGCGCCGAAACCCAGCACCCGCGTGAGCACGCGCTTGACGTTGCCGTCCAGGATGGCCACGCGTTCGCCGAAGCAAAACGATGCGATCGCCGCGGCCGTCGACCGCCCGATGCCGGGCAGTGTCTGCAAGGCGAGCGCATTGCCTGGAAATTCGCCGCGGTGCAGCGCCACCACCTCGCGCGCGCACCGATGCAGGTTGCGCGCCCGGCTGTAGTAGCCCAGGCCGCTCCACAGCGCAAGCACCTCGTCCAGTTCGGCGGCGGCAAGCGCCTGCACATCGGGAAATCGCGCGATGAAGCGGCCGTAGTAGCCGACCACCGCTGCCACCTGCGTCTGCTGCAGCATGATTTCGGAGAGCCAGACGCGGTAGGGGTCCCGCGTGTTCTGCCAAGGCAGGGTGTTGCGCCCGTGCGTGCGCTGCCAGCGCACGATCAGGCCCGCGAAGCTCATGCCGTTTGCAGCGCGGGCTCGGCCGGTTGGTGGCCGTCGCCGGCCGGGGCGTGGAGCAGATGGCCGGTCAGCTCGGCAAGCTTGGCGTCGAGTTCGTCCAGCGCGGTCCCATGCGCCTCGAACTCGGCGATGCGGTCGTCCAGGCCGCTGGCCGCCTGCTGGATGCGCTCGATCGCCTCGAGGCGGCGCGTGAAATTGCGGCGCCGCTCGCGCAACTGGGCATCGAGCTGGGCGGCTGCCGACTTGTTCCACAGTTCCACTTCGCCCAGCGCCGATTCGTACACCACGCGCAGCCGCGTCGCCAGCGCGCGCACCAGCCGGTCCGCGAACTCGGGCTGAGCCAGCCTGAACGTATTGGTCACGCCCAGGTACTGGTTGTGGCTGCGCTCCACGAGGTCCAGGTCGCGCTCGAAGCGGACCAGTTCCGGCTCGCGCGGGGCCTGCAGCGAGAAGCCGTATTCGGCATTGAGCTGGCGGAAGGTCCCGGTCAGCATCGACTGGATTTCGGCGCTGATGGCCTCGGCCTTGCGCAAGCCGGCGCGCAGGCGGTCGAATGTCCGCGCATACGCTTTGCGCACGCCCAGCTTGATACCCGGCTGGCGCAGCGCCGCCGTGAGTTCGGCCATCTCGAGCTTGAGCGTCGCCGTGCCCAGCAAGGCGAACATTTCGCGCAGCAGCTTCAGGTGCACCGAGCGCACGGCGTGGATGCGCGCGCCGCTCACGGCGAAGTCGACCTGCTCCTGCTCGATGCGCGAGCGCATATGCCTGATCACCGAGATGTTCTTGCCGCGCAGCCCCCGCAGCTCGATCATCTGCTCGGCCAGGTCGCGCCGGCGAATGTTGATCGCGCGGCCGGCTTCCACGCGCAGCTCGCCGATGCCGCCGGCCACCGCGGCGCGAAGGATCTTCTGGCGCTGGCCCATGACACCCTGGCCCAGCGCGCGCTCGAGCACCGGCAGCTGGCTGGCCTGCAGCAGGTCGGTGTCGGCGTTGACCTTGGCGACCAGGCCCTTCTGCGCCGACACCGGAATCACCTGATCCTGGGGCAGGCCGAGGATTTCAGCCGAGGTGGCGCGCTGCCGGTCGATCTGCGCCTGAACCTGGGCCGGCGTACTCAGCGAGTCCCACAGGGTGTCGATCTTGTTCAGGACGACCAGGCGGGAACCGACGTTGTCGGCTTCGGTGACCAGGTGCTCGCGCCAGATCGCGAGGTCGGACTTGGTCACGCCGGTATCGGCGGCCAGCATGAACACCACCGCGTGCGCCTGCGGGATCAGGTTCACGGTCAATTCGGGCTCGGCGCCGATCGCGTTGAGACCCGGGGTGTCCAGGATCACCAGGCCCTGTTTGAGCAGCGGATGCGCGATGTTGATCAAGGCATGGCGCCAACGGGGCACCTCCACCTTCCCGTCCGGGCCCACCATGGGATTGTTGTCGGGTTCGTCGTCGTGCCAGAAGCCCAGCGCCCGGGCTTCGTCCTTGGTCACATGACGGACCTCGGCGACTTTCTCGAACGCCTTGGCCAGCTGCGCGGGATCGTTGACGTCGAGATCCACACGCGTCCATTTCTCCGGGACGGCGCGCCATTCCATCAGCGGCTGGGGTTCCAGCCGCGTCTCGATGGGCAACAGGCGCAGGCAAGGCGGCACGCCACGGTCATACCCCAGCTCGGTCGGGCACATCGTGGTGCGGCCGGCGCTCGCGGGCATGATGCGGCGCTTGTAGCCGGCAAAGAAGATGGCGTTGATCAGCTCCGACTTGCCGCGCGAGAATTCGGCGACGAAGGCCACCATGACCTTCTCGGATCGCATCTGCGTGCCCAGCCTGTGCAACCGCTCTTCGACGGCCGCATCGAGCAGTTCGTTGTCTTTCAGCCATTCGGACAGCAGCTTCAGTCGCAGCGCGAACTCGCGCCGCCACGTGCCATGCTCATCGAACTGTTCGTTGAAGGAAGTGCCCACTGTGTCCCCGGAAGCTGTCAATATAGCATTCGACCTTCACCGGGCTTCAGGATTTCTGGCAGTTCGGGCAGAAATACGACGCGCGCTGCCCCTGCCGGATGCATTTGACGGGTGTGCCGCAGACCCGGCAAGGCTGGCCGGCCCGGTCGTACACCATGGCCTCGAGCTGGAAGTAGCCGGCCTCGCCGCGCGCGTTGGAGAAATCGCGCAGCGTGCTGCCGCCGGCGGCCACGGCACGCGCCAGCACCTCGCGCACCGCGGCCCGCAGCTTTTCCGCACGCGGGCGGCTGATGCGCGAGGCACGCAGCGTCGGCCGGATGCCTGCCAGGAACAGCGCTTCCGATGCATAGATGTTGCCCACGCCCACCACGAGGTCGCCCGCCAGCAGCACCTGCTTGACAGGCGCCTGCCGGCGCCTGAGCCCGGCGTGGAAAGCCTCCAGGCCGAACGCGTCGCCCAGCGGCTCGACGCCCAGGCGGCCCAGCAGCTTGGCCGCCGCGGGCGCGTTCTCGCCGGACGCGTAGACCACGGCGCCGAAGCGGCGGGGATCGTTCAGACGCAAGATGCCGCGGCTGGTGACCAGGTCGAAGTGGTCGTGCGCGCCGGCCAGCGGCGCCCGCGCGTCGAAGCTCAGGCTGCCCGACATGCCCAGGTGCAGCAGCAGCAGGCCTTCGTCCAGGTCCATCAAAAGGTACTTGCCGCGGCGCCGCACACCGCGCACGGTGCGGCCGACCAGCCCGTCAGTTTGCAGCCCCAGCGGCCAGCGCAAAGGCTTGCCCACGCGCACCGATTCGATCCTTGCGCCGACGATGCGGTCGGCGAGACTGAGGCGAGTGACCTCGACTTCGGGCAATTCGGGCATGCGAGGAGCGGTGACGGGGAGCTTGGATTATTATGATTCGATGAAGCGATTCCCTCTCGTGGCCAGCGCCCTGCTCATGCTGGCCTTGGCTCAGGCCGCGCCTGCGCAGTCTCCTTCGGCAAGCGAATCCGACACGCCCGCGATCGACACGGCGCTGGATGCCGAGCTGTTCTACCAGTTGCTGCTGGGTGAGATCAACGCGCGCGGAACCGAACCGGCTGCCGGCTACTCGCTGGTGCTGGACGCGGCACGCCGCACCAACGACCCCGCGCTTTACCGGCGCGCGGTGGACATCGCGTTCCAGGCGCGATCGGGAGACGCCGCACTTCAGGCGGCCAACGCCTGGAAGCGGGCGTTCCCGGATTCGCGCGAGGCCAACCGGTACGTGCTGCAGATCCTGGTGGCGCTCAATCGCGTCCCCGAGAGCGCCGAGCCGCTGAAGGCTGAACTCGCCCTGGCCGGCCCGCAGGACCGCGACGGCGTCCTCGCCACGATCCCGCGCAACTACTCGCGGGTCACCGACAAGAAAACCGCCGCCGATGTAGTCGAGAAGGCGCTGGGCGATTACCTGGCGCTGCCGGCGACGGGCGCGGCGGCCTGGACGGCGGTCGGACGGATGCGGCTGGCGGCCGGCGACACGTCCGGCGCGGTGGAAGCGGCCCGGCGGGCGCAGGGCGTCGATCCCCACGCGGAAGCGCCGGCACTGCTCGCGCTGGAGCTGATGGACCCCAAGCTGCCCCAGGCCGAAAGCCTGGTGCGGCGCTACCTCGAAGGCAAGCCGCTGCCGGAATTGCGCATGGGCTACGCACGCGCGCTGCTGGACGCCCAGCGCTATGCCGAGGCCGCGCAGCAGCTGCTGGTGGTGACCGGCGAGAAGCCCGACTACCCCGAGGCGTGGCTGGTGCTGGGCACGCTGCAGCTGCAGGACAACCATGATGCCGCGGCCGAAGCTTCGCTCAAGCGCTACCTGGAACTGGCGCAAGACCAGCGCACCGGCGAGGAGCGCAGCCGCGGCCTGGCGCAGGCGTACCTGTCGCTGTCGCGGATCGCCGAGAAGCGCAAGGACTTCGCGCTGGCGGGCGCCTGGCTGGACCGTATTGAAAACCCGCAGGACCTCGTGGCCGCGCAGAACCGCCGGGCTTCCATCCTGGCCCGCCAGGGCAAGCTGGCGGAAGCGCGCAAGTTGCTGCAGTCGTTGCCCGAGCGCAGCCCCGAGGATGCCCGCATGAAGCTCAACGCCGAGATCCAGCTGCTGCGCGATCTCAAGCAGTTCAAGGCCGCCTACGAGCTGCTGGCACAGGCCACCGCCAAGCCGCCGTTCGACGCCGACCTGGTGTACGACCAGGCCATGGTCGCGGAAAAGATGGGAAACCTCGCTGAAATGGAACGTCTGTTGCGCGAGGTGATAGCCGCCAAGCCCGAGTACCACCACGCGTACAACGCCCTGGGCTATTCGCTGGCTGACCGCAACATGCGGCTGCCCGAGGCCAAGGAACTCATCCAGAAGGCGCTGACCTTCGCGCCCGAGGATCCGTTCATCAGCGACAGCCTGGCCTGGGTCGAGTTCCGCATGGGCAACAAGGGCGAAGCCCTGCGGATCCTGAACGCCGCGTACAAGACCCGGCCCGATGCCGATATTGCCGCGCACCTCGGCGAAGTACTCTGGAGCCTTGGCCAGCGCGACCGCGCCCAGGCGATCTGGAAAGAGGGCCTGTTGCTCAACGGCGAAAACGAGACGTTGCAGGAAACGCTCAAGCGCCTGCGGGTCAAGTTATGACCGTCTTGCGCTGGGCGCTCGCGCTGGCCATCGTCCTGGCGGCCGGCTGCGCGACGCCGACCCGGACCGCGGCCCCCGCCAGTGCGGCCGGCCCATGGAGCGGACGGCTGGCGCTGCAGGTCGAGGACAACCAGAGCCA
>DATMBW010000020.1:0-5224 GCA_035559095.1 Ramlibacter sp. | reverse complement strand
GCGAGCGATGTCAGCCGCGGTGACGACCACCGACGATGGTTGCGCCAGCACCTGCAGGCTTGCATGCTTCCTTATGGTGGCCGATACGGTCAGCTTGGCGCTGGAATCGCCGGCCGAGGCCTCCGACGGAGTCATCAGGAGGCTCACGAAGACCGTGCCCAGCGTAGCCGAAAGCGCCAAGCGAAGCATCGAGTTCAAGTTCTTCATGTTTGCTACTCCTGAGCCGTGAGCCGATCACCCACGATTGAAGAATAGGTTCGACACGCACTACCGCAGTAGGCGAGATGCCCGTTGGTTTTAGGGAATGCGCACACTGCGGCTTAGGCAATGCGCCTCGTCTGCCTAAGAGAACCGCCTATTGCAGAGTCGCCAGTTTTGTACCGAATGAATAACCGGCTTGCGCTAAGGTTCTAATTGAACGACTCAGAAGCGTTCCTGGTCAGCCAGATACCGCCACTGCCCCACCGGCAACTGCCCCAGCATCACGCGCCCGATGCGCACGCGCCTGAGCCCTACTACTTTCAACCCAACCTGCTCGCACATGCGGCGGATCTGGCGCTTCTTGCCTTCAGTGAGCACAAAGCGCAATTGCTCGGGGTTCTGCCATTCCACCTCGGCCGGCTTGAGCGGCTGGCCATCCAGGCTCAGCCCGTGGCGCAGCCGCGCGAGTTGCGCTGGCGGGAACGCGCGCTGGACGTCGGCGGTAACGCTGCCGTAACTCACGCGCACCAGGTATTCCTTCTGGATCGCGCTGTCCTCGCCGATCAGCTGGCGCGCGATACGGCCGTCCTGGGTCAGCACCAGCAGGCCCGTGGAATCGATGTCGAGCCGCCCCGCCGGCGCAAGCCCTCTGAGCTGCTGCGACGTGAAACGCAGCTTCGCGGGGTCGCCGGCCCAGTGGTTGCGCGCCTGCACCAGCACCACCGCGGGCTGGTAGCCATCCTCGGCCTGGCCGCTCACGTAGCCGATCGGTTTGTTCAACAGGATCGTGACCTGCTGCAGCTGCTGGCCCTGCGCCTTGCGATCGACTTCGATGCGCGCCTGCGGCCCTACCTGTAGCCCCATCACCGCGACTGTGCCGTCGACGCGGACCCAGCCCTTGGCAATCCAGTCGTCGGCCTCGCGCCGCGAGCACAAGCCCAGTTCGGCCATGCGTTTGTTCAGGCGTGTCGTCGTCGGCGATGGTTCCGTCATTCGCCTTATGCTACCCGCGCGAAGATGCTGGAACGCAATGCCTCCAGGTCCAGGATGCGCACGCCGCCATACTCCACGCGGATCGTGCCTTGCGCCTCGAGCGCGGCCAGTGCCTCATTGACGCGTTGCCGCGACAGCCCCACCAGATAGGCCAGCTCCTGCTGTGTGATGCGCAGCAGTTCGCCAACGCCCGGATACAGGATCGGATTGAACAAGGCCGCGAGGCTGCGCGCCACCCGCAGATCGGGATTGCTCATGCGGTCGATTTCGCGGGCGGCGATGAATTGCGCCAGCCGTTCGTTGAGCTGGTCCATCACGAAGCGGTTGAAGCCGATCGAGTGGTCCAGCAGCCAGTGGAAGGTGTCCACGGGCAGTCCCGCCACGACGCTCTTGCGCAGCGCCTGCATGTTGTAGCGATAGCATTCGCGCTTCAGGGCCGTGCCCTCGCCGAACCAGCCGCCGGGCGGCACGCCGGTGAAGGTCATGGTGCGGCCCTGCTCGTTGTCGCTGCTCATCTTGAGCAGGCCCTCGATCACGCCGAACCAATAGGTGACCGGGCGCCCGACGCGGCAGACAAAGTCGCCGGGAAGCGCATCGCCGACCTTCAGGGCGGCCACCACCGGCCCGTATTCATCCGCTTTGAGCAAGGTCAGCCACGGAATTCCGGCCAACTCGGCACTCGTCGGGTCGCGCCGGCGTTGATGCAGTGTGAGGTCGGTCGCCATGGCTGGATAGTCAAGCTCAATACAAGCGTGCAAGGCAGAGCGGGTCAATCATCCTCCGGAGAGGCCCTACTAGGACATTCCCTAGGAATGTCGTTACAAAGACAACTTGGCGTCAAAGTGAGTCCTAGTATGCCCCTCAGATCGGTTTAGCGAATAGAAGGAAACCCCATGGAGACCACGTTCCCGCGACTGCTGCTCCAGCATGCGGCGCAGCGTCCCGGTGATCCGGCGATGCGCGAAAAGGAATACGGCATCTGGCAGACCAACAGCTGGGCCGGGATGGCGCAACTGGTCGAGAAGGTTGCCTGCGGCCTGCACCAGGCCGGGCTCGCGGCGGGCGAACACATGATCGTGATCGGGGCCAACCGGCCTCGCCTGTACGCCACGATGCTCGCCGCGCAGGCGCTGGGCGCCATTCCGATTCCGCTGTACCAGGACGCCGCCGCCGCCGAATGCGTGTTTCCCATCAACAACGCCGAGGTGCGCTTCGCGTTCGCCGAGGACCAGGAGCAGGTGGACAAGCTGCTGGAGATCCGCGAGCAATGCCCGCGCCTTGCCGCCATCTACTTCGACGATCCGCGCGGCCTGCGCAAATACAGCGAGCCCGGCCTGCGCTCCCTGGACGATTTGATCGCCGCCGGCGCCGCGTTCGCCCAGGCGCATCCTTCATTCTTCAAAGGCGAAGTGGAGAAGGCCAGGCCCGACGACGTGGCCGCAATGTTCTTCACCTCGGGAACCACGGGCAATCCCAAAGGGGTCGTGCACTCGCACCGGACCTTGCTGGATCGTGGACACGCCGGCGCGCAGTTCGACAAGCTGACCCATCGCGAGGAAGTGCTCGCCTATCTGCCGCCAGCCTGGATCGGGCAAAACATCTTCAGCTACGCGCAGTGGCTGGCCTGCGGCTACGTGGTCAATTGCCCGGAATCGGCAGCCACCGTGGCGATCGACCTCAAGGAGATCGGCCCGACCTACTACTTCGCGCCTCCGCGCGTGTTCGAGGGTCTGCTGACCACCGTGATGATCCGGATGGAAGACGCGGGCTGGCTCAAGCGCAAGATGTTCCACTCGTTCATGGAGCTCGCGCGCCGCGTAGGCCCGGCTCGCATGGACGGCAAGCCGGTGGGACTGCTGGACAGGATCAGCTACGCCGCCGGCGACATCCTCGTGTATGGACCGCTGCGCAACAACCTGGGCTTCTCGCGGGTGCGCGTGGCCTATACCGCGGGCGAGGCCATCGGCCCCGACCTGTTCACGTTCTATCGCTCGATCGGCATCAACCTGAAGCAGCTTTACGGCTCGACCGAAACCGCGGTGTTTGTCTGCCTGCAGCCGGACAACCAGGCGCGGGCCGACACGGTGGGCGTGCCCATCGACGGCGTCGAAATCAAGGTGGCCGACAACGGAGAGATCCTGGTTCGCTCGCCCGGACTGCTCAAGGGGTACTACAAGAACCCCGCTGCCACGGCCGAGGTACTTACCGCCGATGGCTGGTACCACACCAGCGACGCCGGCTTCCTGGACGCGCACGGCCACCTGAAGATCATCGACCGGGTCAAGGACGTCGGCCGCATCCGGGGAGGTGCCAACGACGGCGCCATGTTCGCCCCCAAGTACGTCGAGAACAAGCTCAAGTTCTTCCCCTACATCAAGGAAGTGGTGGCTTACGGCGACCAGCGCGAAAAAGTCTGCGTCATGATCAACATCGACTTCGACGCGGTGGGCAACTGGGCCGAGCGGCGCAACCTGCCTTACGCCGGCTACACCGACCTGGCGCAAAAGCCGGAGGTGTATGAACTCATCAAGGACTGCGTGGAAAAGGTCAACGCCGACCTGTCGGTCGACGAGCGGCTGGCCGGCTCGCAGATCAGCCGCTTCCTGGTGCTGCACAAGGAACTCGACGCCGACGACGGCGAGCTGACACGGACCAACAAGGTCCGGCGCGGCTTCATCGCCGAAAAATACCAGGTGCTGGTCGACGCGCTGTATGGCGGCAAGAGCGAGCAATACATCGAAACCCAGGTCAAGTTCGAAGACGGGCGCAGCGGCAGCGTGAGCGCCACGCTCAAGATCATGGACACGCGAACCTTCACCCCCGTGAAAGCCGCGGCATGAGCCGCGCGGAGGACGTTCAATGAGCACCGTTACCTTACGGGCCGAACCCGTGGAAGCGCTGACCCCTGAGATGGCTGCGCGGCTGGTCGAACAGACCAGCGCCAACCAGCCCATCGCGCCCGGTCGGAAGACCGGCGAGGTCATCCTGGACGTGCAGGACATCTCGCTGAGTTTTGGCGGGGTGAAGGCGTTGAGCAACATCTCCTTCAATGTCAAGGAGCATGAGATTCGCGCGATCATCGGCCCCAACGGCGCCGGCAAGAGTTCGATGCTCAACTGCATCAACGGCGTGTACCAGCCGCAGGAAGGCTCGATCACCTTCCGTGGCCGCACCTTCAAGCACATGAACAGCCACGAAGTGGCGGTGATGGGCGTAGCGCGCACGTTCCAGAGCCTGGCCCTGTTCAAGGGCATGAGCGTGCTGGACAACATCATGACCGGGCGCAACCTGCGCATCAAGAGCAACCTGCTCCTGCAGGCGCTGCGCATCGGGCCGGCCCAGCGCGAGGAGATCCGCCATCGCGAGTTCGTCGAGCACATCATCGACTTTCTCGAGATCCAGGCGCACCGCAAGACGCCGGTGGGCCAACTGCCCTACGGCCTGCAAAAGCGCGTGGACCTGGGCCGCGCGCTGGCGATGGAGCCGCAGGTCCTGCTCCTGGACGAGCCCATGGCCGGCATGAACGTGGAGGAGAAGCAGGACATGTGCCGATTCGTCCTGGACGTCAACGACGAGTTCGGCACGACCGTGGTGCTGATCGAGCACGACATGGGGGTCGTGATGGATATCAGCGACCGCGTCGTCGTGCTGGACTACGGCAAGAAGATTGGGGACGGCACCCCGGACGAGGTCCGCGGCAATCCGGACGTGATCAAGGCCTACCTCGGCACCTCGCATTAAGGATTAGGACGATGGGATTCTTTCTCGAAACCTTGCTGGGCGGCTTGATGGCCGGCATGCTGTACTCGCTGGTCGCGCTCGGCTTTGTGCTGATCTTCAAGGCCTCCGGCGTCTTCAATTTCGCGCAAGGTGCGATGGTGCTGTTCGCGGCGCTCGCAATGGCGCGGTTCGCCGAGTGGTTCCCGCAGTACACCGGGATCAACAGCCCGTTGCTGGCGAACCTGGTCGCCTTTGTCGCCGCCGGCGCGGTGATGTTCGTGGCGGCATGGCTCATCGAGCGGCTTGTGTT
>DATMBW010000019.1:0-3443 GCA_035559095.1 Ramlibacter sp. | reverse complement strand
GCGGTCACCGGCACGCACGTCCTTGCGCCGCAGCTCGAAGAGGTTGTGCAAGGTCGCATTGGTCACGGTGACGCCACCGACGAAGACCGGCTCGAGACGCGCCACCGGCGTCAGCTTGCCGGTGCGCCCGACATAGACGTCGATCGCCTGCACCGTGGTGATCTGCTCCTGCGCCGGGTATTTGTGCGCCACCGCCCAGCGCGGCTCGCGCGTCACGAATCCGAGTCGCTGCTGCAGCGCCAGGCTGTTGACCTTGTAGACCACGCCGTCGATGTCGAACGGCAGGCCGTCGCGCTCCTTGCCCACGGCCTCGTGGTAGGCGATCAGCTCTTGCGCGCCTGCGCACACTTGCGTGCGCGACGACACCGGAAAGCCCCAGGAGCGCAGCGCCAACAGGGTTTCGAACTGGGTCTGGAAAGTCGGCCCGCCCTGCTCGGGCGGCGTCACTTCGCCCCAGCCGTAGGCAAAGAAGCTCAGCGGCCGCTGCCGCGCGATGCCGGGGTCGAGCTGGCGCACCGCGCCGGCCGCCGCGTTGCGTGGGTTGACGAAAGTCTTTTCGCCTTTCGCGCCCTTGGCGATCTTTTCGCGCTGCAGTTCGTTGAGCCGCTCGAAATCGTCGCGCCGCATGAAGACCTCTCCGCGCACCTCAAGCACGGGCGGCGAATCGTTCGGCAACCGCAACGGAATCTGCCCGATCGTGCGGATGTTCTGCGTCACGTCTTCGCCGACCTCGCCGTCGCCGCGGGTGGCGGCCTGCGCCAGCACGCCGTTCTCATAGCGCAGATTGATGGCCAGCCCGTCGAACTTCAGCTCGGCCACGTATTCGATAGGCGGATCCGACTCGGCCAGCCCGAGCTCGCGCCGCACGCGGGCGTCGAAACTGCGCGCGCCGCTGGCTTCGATGTCGGTTTCGGTGCGGATCGACAGCATCGGCACCTTGTGGCGCACCTTGGCAAAACCCTCGAGCAGCTTGCCGCCTACACGCTGGGTGGGCGAATCCGCCGTCAGCAGTTCGGGGTACTGCGCTTCCAGCTCCTGGAGCTCGCGAAACAGCTTGTCGTACTCCGCGTCCGGGATTTCAGGCTCGTCCAGCACGTAATAGCGATGGGCATGGTGGTGCAGCAGTTCGCGCAACGCGTCGGCGCGTTCCTGGATCTTCGGTGTGGCGGGCATGAGGCAATCGTAGGCGACCCGGCGCCGGCATGGGCACCGAGCCGGCCGGCGCTAGGAAAAAAGCCGGCGCGCCTGGGGCGAACCCGCCGCCAGGTCGCGTGCATCGAGCTTGTCGTACAGCTTCTCGAGATCGGCGCCGATCACGTCCAGCGCCTCGGCACGGATGGCCTGGCCGTTGTCGTCCGTGATGATGCCCTCCATCGACGCCGCCAGCGCGTCGGCCGCCTCGCGCATGCGAAGGAAAGGCTGTTCGCCGCGATCGACCTGCGGCACGTCCAGGCTGAGCGTGAGCGAACGCAGGGCCGACTGGGCCGGATCGTCGGCCATCGCGGCCTGGGAGTCGAACGACAAGCCCAGCACCGGATGAGAGCCCGGCGACGTGGCGGGCAGCACCATGCGGCCCGGGATGGCGCCGGCCACGAAGCCCAGGCGCGCCGCGGTCTGCTGCACATAGCCGGGACTCCAGGCGGCGTTCCTGGCGCGCAGCGTGAAGCTGAGCTGGGCATCGTGGCCGCTGGCGAACTGGTCCAGCTCGCGGGCCCGCGCCACCTCGTCGAGCATCTCCGGAAACTCCGCAGCGCCATTGATCGCGTCCGCGAACGCCTGCGCCTTCACCACGAATTCGGAATATTCGATCTCGTTGAGCGCGCCGGTGCGGTTGGCCAGCTGCACGCCGGCCTGGAACGCGGTGTAGCGCTGCCCCGGCTGCGGCATTTCCCATTGCTGCGTGATGTCATTGAAGCCTTCGATGGCGAACGGCTTGCTGCCCGCGCGGCGCGTGGGCGGCATCGCCGCCAAGGCGGCATCGCCCGAAACGGGCCCTTCGAGGGCGATGGGGGTCAGCACGTCGATCAGCGCATCCAGGCCGGGTTTCTTCTCGATGACGGGCAACGGCGGCGCCAGGCTGCTCGGGTCGAACACCGGGTCTTCACGCTCGTCCAGCGCCCGTGGCGCGCCCGCGGCCGCCGCTTCGGGCTGGCGCGGCGTGTTCCTGCGGGTGGTCCAGGTGCTCCAGGCCACCAGCACCGCCAGCACCAAGCCGCCGAGGACGGCCAGTCCGACGGTAAAACTGCTCATGCCGCGCCCTCCGGCAGCTCGCAGTTCAGGCAGGCGCCGGGAGGTCGGGCGCATGCGCCATTCGCGCTGGTCGATCCCCGCATGCGGGGATTCGGCGCAGCGGCAGAGCCTGCGCAGCTGCTCCGCGCAGCCGAATCGTCGCAGCGCCTCCACTGCGCACGTACCGAGGCGCCACGTTCCGGCGCTGCCGCGCCCTTCGCGCTCATGCCGCTTCGGCCATGGACACGGCCGATTCCATGTCCACCGCCACGATGCGGGAGACGCCTTGCTCCTGCATGGTCACGCCGATCAGTTGCTCGGCCATCTCCATCGCAATCTTGTTGTGGCTGATGAAGAGGAACTGCGTTTCGCGGCTCATGCTGGTCACCAGCTTCGAATAGCGCTCGGTGTTGGCGTCGTCCAGCGGCGCATCCACTTCGTCCAGCAGGCAGAACGGCGCGGGGTTGAGCTGGAAGATCGCGAACACCAGCGCGATGGCCGTGAGCGCCTTCTCCCCGCCCGACAGCAGGTGGATGGTCTGGTTTTTCTTGCCCGGCGGCTGGGCCATGACCTGCACGCCCGAATCGAGGATTTCATCGCCGGTCATGACCAGCCGGGCGTTGCCGCCCCCGAACAGCTCGGGGAACATCTTGCCGAAATGCTCGTTGACCGTGTTGAACGTGCCCGCCAGCAGCTCGCGGGTTTCGCCGTCGATCTTGCGGATGGCGTCTTCCAGCGTTGTGATCGCCTCGTTCAGGTCGGCCGACTGCGCGTCAAGGAACTGCTTGCGTTCGCGCGCCGTGGTCAACTCGTCCAACGCGGCCAGGTTGACCGCACCCAGGGCCGCGATCTCGCGGTGCAGGCGGTCGATGTCGCCCTGCATGCCCGGCAGCCTGACCTTGCCTTCCTCGACGGACCGCGCGACGGCTTGCAGGTCGGCATGCGCGTCGGCCAGCAACTGGCTGTATTGCTCGAACCCCAGGCGCGCGGCCTGCTCCTTGAGCTGGAAGTCGGTGATGCGCTGGCGCAGGGGATCCAGCTCGCGCTCGAGTTGCAGGCGCCGTTCGTCGCTGGCCCTGAGCTTGGCGGTCAGGTCGTCGTATTCGCTGCGCCGGGCGCCCAGGGCCTGTTCGCGCTCCAGCTTCAGGGCCAAAGCGCTTTGCAGGCCCGCCTGTGCCGCCGCGTCTGTGAGGCGCGACAGTTCTTCCCTGGCC
>DATMBW010000018.1:0-3414 GCA_035559095.1 Ramlibacter sp. | reverse complement strand
GGCCTGGCCGAGTACGCCCGCGCGCTGGGGCAGGCCTTGCAGGACGTTGGCGCGGCGACCGAGGCGGCCTGGTCCACCGCCGACCCGGCCCAGGCACTGGCCAATGCCGTGCCTTACATGCAGGCCTTCGGGCACATGGTGGTGGCCTGGATCTGGCTCGATGTGGCGCTGGCCATCCATCCGGATGCCGCGGACATCCCGGCGCAGCAAGGCCGGTTGCGCGCGGCGCGCTATTTTTATCGCTACGAACTGCCGAAAATCGGCGCCTGGCTGAACGTGGCGGCCGGTCGCGATGCGACCTGCGCCTCGATGCCGCCGGAGGCCTTCTGATGCCTTCGGCCAAGGCATTGGCGTGGATCGAGCGCCTGATCTGGACACTGATCTATGGCGGCCTGCTTGTGTTGGTCCTGGGTCTGGCAACTCGAGTGCGTGACGCGGCGGTGGGGTGGATCCTGATCATTGCCGGCGCGCTGCTCACGGCGGGGGGCGCTGTACTGTTCTGGGTGCGTTCGCGCTTGCACCGTACCGGGTGAGAGCCCGCCGTATCGCTGCCGGGACAGACAAACTTCCGCTCCGAACGCACAATCGATACCGCATTACCGAAGGAAAAATGACATGACCCGTACCGTTTCCCAACTCTTGGACCTCAAGGGCAAGACCGCGCTGGTGACCGGCGGCTCGCGCGGCCTGGGCCTGCAGATGGCCCACGCCCTGGGCGAAGCCGGGGCGCGCATCATGCTCACCTCGCGCAAGGCGGGTGACCTGGAGCAGGCTGCCGCCGAGCTTCAGGCCGCGGGCATCGACACGCGCTGGATCGCCGCCGACTGCGCCAAGGAGGAGGAGATCCACCGGCTCGCGGACGAAACGCTGCAGCGCCTGGGCGAGGTGGACATCCTGGTCAACAACGCCGGCGCCGCCTGGGGCGCACCGGCCGAGGATCACCCGGTCGAAGGCTGGGACAAGTTGATGAACCTGAACGTGCGCGGCTATTTCATCCTGTCGCAGCACATTGCCAAACGCAGCATGATCCCGCGCAAGGGCGGACGCATCATCAACATTTCCTCCATCGCCGGCCTGGGCGGCAATCCGGCCGGGATGCATACGCTGGCGTACAACACGTCCAAGGGCGCCGTGATCAGCTTTACCCAGGCGCTGGGCTGCGAATGGGGCCGGTACAACATCACCGTGAACGCCATCTGTCCCGGTTTCTTTCCGAGCAGGATGACGCAGTCGACGCTCGCCCGGCTCGGCGAGGCGGAACTCGCCGCCCACGCGCCGCTGCAGCGGCTGGGTGACGATGAAGATCTGAAGGGCGTCACGCTATTGTTCGCCTCCGATGCGGGCAAGCACATCACCGGCCAATGGCTGGCGGTGGACGGCGGCGTGAGCGTGGTCACGGGGGGCTAGGGTGGACTTCGGCGTCGAGATTCCATTCGTTCGCCTGCTGGGCTTCGAGCTCAAGCAGTTCGAAGGCGGCCATTCCGAGATCCGGTACGAGACCAGGCCCGAGCACACGAACTCATTCGCGGTCACTCATGGCGGCGCGTGCATGACGCTGCTGGACGTGGCGATGGCGACCGCCGCGCGCAGCGTGAACCAGACCATGGGGGTCGTCACGATCGAGATGAAGACCATTTTCATGCAGCCGGCGCGCGGAGTGCTCAGCGGCAAGGGCCGCCTGATGCACCGCACCGCCACCATGGCGTTTACCGAGGCCACCATTTTCGACAGCGAAGGCCGGGCCTGCGCCCACTCGACCGGCACCTTCAAGTACGTCAAGCGGCTGCCCACGAGCGCGACGAGTGCCAATGCACTCAATGTCATTTCGACCGACTGAGACCTTGCGGGACAGATCAAGAATGTTGAGACCTTGCGGGACAGATCAAGAATTGCAAGGCAATTTTGCTCTGTCCTCAACTGATTAGAGAGAAAGCCATGCCGCAGAACAAACACTGGATCCTCGACAACCGCCCCCAGGGCGAAGCAGTCGCTTCCAACTTCAAGCTGGGTACCAGCGAAACACCGCCACTTCAAGAGGGGCAGGTGCTGGTGCGCCACCATTTTCTCAGCCTGGACCCTTACATGCGCGGCCGCATGAATGACGCGAAGAGCTATGCGGCGCCCCAGCCGCTGGGCCAGGTGATGCAGGGCGGCACCGCCGGTGAGGTGGTGGAGAGCCGCTCGCCGAAATACCAGAGCGGCGACAAGGTGGTGGGCATGGGCGGCTGGCAGGAATACAGCGTCGTCAACGCCGAGCAGCCGGGCGCGCTGCGCAAGGTCGACACGGCGAAGGTGCCGCTGTCGCATTACCTGGGCGCCGTGGGCATGCCGGGCGTCACGGCCTGGTACGGGCTGGTCAGGATCATCGAGCCGAAGGCGGGCCAGACGATGGTGGTCAGCGCGGCCACGGGCGCCGTGGGCAGCGCGTTCGGCGCACTCGCCAAGGCGCGCGGCTGCCGCGCGGTCGGCATCGCCGGGGGGCCGGAGAAATGCAAATACGCGGTGACGGAGCTCGGCTTCGACGCCTGCATCGACTACCGGGAGCACCCGGACGCCGCATCCCTGTCCAAGGCGCTCAGGCAGGCGTGCCCCGACGGCGTCCACGGCTACTTCGAGAACGTGGGCGGCATGGTGCTGGACGCCGTGATGCTGCGCATGAACGCTTTCGGACGCATTGCCCTGTGCGGCATGATCGCCGGCTACGACGGCAAGCCGGTACCCATGTCGTATCCGCAACTGCTCCTCACGAACCGGCTCAGGCTCGAGGGATTCATCGTGAGCGAGCACATGGAAGTCTGGCCGGAAGCGCTGAATGAGCTGGGCGCGCTGGTGGCGGGCGGCAAGCTGCGCCCGCGCGAATCGATCGCGCAGGGCATCGAGTCGGCGCCGGAAGCTTTCCTGGGCTTGCTCAAGGGGAAGAACTTCGGCAAGCAGTTGGTCAAGCTGGTCTGACGGCGGCAGTGTCAGACTAGGGCCTGTCAGCACTGTTCTTGACAGATGCGTTGCAACAGGCCCTAGCACTGCCGGGCCGGCATCGCCCGGCAGGCAAGGACAACTCCAGGACGCCGAGACGCGCGAAGTCGGCGACACCTGACGGCTGAATTCGCGTCGTGGAGCTTCCATGTCCGACCTGACCCACGAAGTGTTCAACCAGGCCGAGCCCCTGGTGGGCTACAACCTGTTCGAGGGCAACCGCCCGTTGCGCGATGCCCTGCGATTCAACGCACCCCAGCTCGACACGGCGCCGCTGCTGGACCTTGGTGCCAGGCTGGGCAGTTCCGAAATGCAGATCCACGCCCGGCTCGCGAATGTCCATACGCCGCAGCTGCGCAGCCACGACGGGGTCGGGCGCCGCACCGACGTGGTCGAATTCCATCCCAGTTACCACGCGCTCATGACGGCGGCGACGGCGGC
>DATMBW010000017.1:0-6597 GCA_035559095.1 Ramlibacter sp. | reverse complement strand
TACTACGACTCCATGATCGCCAAGCTCGTGGTGCACGGGCGCGACCGCAACGACGCCATCGCCAGGATGCGCGAGGCGCTCAACGGCTTCGTGATCCGCGGCATCTCGAGCAACATTCCGTTCCAGGCCGCATTGCTGGCGCACCCCAAGTTCGTGGCCGGCGATTTCAATACGGGGTTCATCGCGGAGCACTACGCGAAGGGCTTCGTGGCGGAGGACGTGCCGCACGAGGACCCCGATTTCCTGGCCGCCCTCGCGGCCTACGTGAACCGCCGCGCCTTGCAGCGCGCGGCCGGCATCAGCGGGCAGCTGCCGGGGCATGAGTTCACCGTCGGGGAGGACTTTGTCGTCGTCGTGCTCGACGCCGGAGGCCGGCACCGGCGGCAAGGCGCGACGGTGCACGACTTCGAAGCCCAGTCGGGCTCCAGCGTGGTGGACACCGGCGGCAAGCGTTACGAAATCTGCGGCAACAAGTGGCACCTGGGCGGGGCCCGCATCCGCGGCACGGCCAACGGCAAGCCGTTCATCGCGCAGGTCGAGCGCGGCGTGGGCAAGAACCCGCTGGCCATTCGCATCATCCACAACGGAACCCGGCTCGATGCCCTGGTGCTCACTCCGCGCGCCGCCGAGCTCTTCGCGGTGATGCCGTACAAGGCGCCGCCCGACATGAGCCGCTATGTGCTGTCGCCGATGCCCGGCCTGCTGGTCGATGTCGCCGTGCAGCCGGGCCAGAAAGTGCAGGCAGGCGAGCGCGTGGCCGTGATCGAAGCCATGAAAATGGAAAACGTCCTTTTCGCCGCCGCGGACGGCGTGGTGAGCAAGGTGCTCGCAAGCAAGGGCGAGAGCCTCGTCGTGGACCAGCCCATCGTGGAGTTCGCGTGATGGACAGGCCTTTCAAAGTCCTGGGCATCCAGCAGATCGCCATCGGCGGCGTCGCCAAGGAGCGGTTGAAGGCCCTGTGGGTCGACATGTTCGGGCTGCGCGTCACGGGCACCTACCGAAGCGAGCGCGAGAACGTGGACGAGGATATCTGCACGCTGGGGGCCGGCGACTTCAGGGTCGAGGTCGACCTGATGCAGCCGCTCGATGCGGGCAAGAAGCCGGCCGTGCACCAGACGCCGCTCAATCACGTGGGCCTGTGGATCGACGATCTCCCCGCGGCGGTGGAATGGCTCACCGCGCAGGGCGTGCGCTTCGCGCCCGGAGGCATCCGGCGCGGCGCTTCCGGCTTCGACATCTGCTTCATCCATCCCAAGGGCAACGAGACTTCGCCGATCGGCGGTGAAGGTGTGCTGATTGAACTGGTGCAGGCGCCGCCGGAAGTGATAAGGGCCTTTACCGCAATGCAGGGCTGAGGCGGCTGTCCGCTCGCCGTGCTGCCATGGCGCAATTGATGAGTTGCCACGCCATGAGCATGACTGAGCCAGTCCGGCTGAGCCTGCACTGATCAGCTGCCAAGGCTACACTGCATCGCTTCGGGATAGCCCGAAAAAACCCTGCTGGTCGGCGGCGCGTAGACTGTTTGCAGGCGGCGGCCGCGCGCCGCGAGCGAGCTTCAGTGATTCCCAAAGGGGCACCGCCGGTTTGATGGCGAATCGGCACCTAGGAGACAGCTTTGCATCGAACGGACATTTCCAACCCGGCCCATTTCCACAAGGTCGTCGATTGCCAGTGGGCCTGCCCGGCCCACACGCCAGTGCCGGAATACATACGCCTGATTGCCCAGGGCCGCTACAGCGACGCCTACATGATCAACTGGGTTTCCAATGTGTTCCCCGGAGTGCTCGGCCGTACTTGCGACCGTCCTTGCGAACCGGCGTGCCGGCGCAGCCGCGTCGAGGAGAACAACGGCGAGCATCCCGAGCCGGTGGCGATCTGCCGGCTCAAGCGGGTCGCGGCGGACATGAAGGACGACGTCGGCCAGCGCATGCCCAAGCTCGAGCCGAAAAACGGCAAGCGCGTGGCATGCATCGGCGCGGGGCCGGCCTCGCTGACGGTGGCGCGCGACCTCGCTCCGTTGGGTTATGACGTGACCGTGTTCGACGGCGAGGCCAAGGCGGGCGGTTTCATCCGCACGCAGATTCCGCGGTTCCGGCTGCCCGAGTCGGTGATCGACGAGGAAACCGGCTACATCCTCAACCTGGGCGTTCACTTCAGGAACAACGAACGCATCGGCTCCATGAAGGACCTGATGGGCCAGGGCTATGACGCGATTTTTGTCGGTTGCGGCGCCCCGCGCGGGCGCAATCTGCACATCCCCGGCCGCACGGAAGCCGCCCTCCACATCCATATCGGCATCGACTGGCTCGCCTCGGTGTCGTTCGGCCACATCAAGACCATCGGCAAGCGGGTGATCGTGCTGGGCGGCGGCAACACCGCGATGGACTGCTGCCGCTCGGCGCGGCGTCTTGGCGGCACCGACGTGAAAGTCATCGTGCGCAGCGGCTTCGAGGAAATGAAAGCTTCGCCATGGGAAAAAGAGGACGCCATGCACGAGGGCATCCCGATCATCAACTACCACGTGCCCAAGGCCTTCGTGCACAAGGACGGCCGCCTGCAGGGCATGACCTTCGAGATCGTCTCGGCGGTCTACGACGACAAGGGCCGGCGCAAGCTGGTCCCGACCGGTGAGGCCGACCCTTTCTTCGAATGCGACGACGTGCTGGTGGCGGTCGGACAGGAGAATGCCTTCCCCTGGATCGAGCGCGACTGCGGCATCGCTTTCGACGAGTGGGGCCTGCCCGTCCTGGACAAGGACACGATGCAGTCTACGGTGCCCAACGTGTTCTTCGGCGGCGACGCGGCCTTCGGTCCCAAGAACATCATCACCGCGGTGGCGCATGGCCACGAGGCGGCGGTGTCGATCGACCGGCTGGTCAACGGCGAGGACATCCGGGTGCGTCCCCCGCCAATGACGAACCTGGTTTCGCAGAAGATGGGCATCCACGAGTGGAGCTACGACAACGACACCAGCAACGACCAGCGCTTCAAGGTGCCCTGGGCGAAGGCCGAGAAAGCATTGGCCAGCATCAAGGTCGAGGTCGAACTGGGATTCGACGTGGCGACGGCGGTCAAGGAGGCCGGGCGCTGCCTCAACTGCGACGTGCAAACCGTGTTCACCGAAAGCGTGTGCATCGAATGCGATGCGTGCGTGGACATCTGCCCGATGGACTGCATCAGCTTCACCGTCAACAGCGAGGAGGCCGATCTGCGAACGCGGCTGAAAGCACCGGCGCGCAACCTCGCGCAGTCCCTGTACGTTTCCGGCGGGCTCAAGACCGGGCGCGTCATGGTCAAGGACGAAGACGTGTGCCTGCATTGCGGCCTGTGCGCCGAGCGATGCCCGACGGGGGCCTGGGACATGCAGAAGTTCCTGCTCAAGATGACGACGGCTGGTCCGGCTTGCCGGGACAAGACTGCCGTTCCCACGCCGCGCCAGGGGGTTCCAGCATGAAGAAGATCGAAGCGGTCAACGACTTCGTCATCAAGTTCGCCAACGTCAACGGTTCCGGCTCGGCCAGCGCAAACGAACTCTTCGCCAAGGCGATCCTTCGGATGGGCGTGCCGGTGAGCCCGCGCAATATTTTTCCCAGCAACATCCAGGGCCTGCCCACGTGGTACGAAGCGCGGGTCTGCGAAAAGGGCTATTACGGGCGGCGCGGGGGCGTGGACATGATGGTCGCGATGAACCCCCAGACCTGGGATGGCGACGTGGCCGAAATCGAGCCCGGCGGCTACCTGTTCTACGACAGCACGCGGCCGATGCCGCCCTCCAAGTTCCGCGAAGACGTGCACGTCATCGGCATGCCGCTCACGGAAATCACCAACGCGGTGTACACCGATGCGCGCCAGCGCCAGCTGTTCAAGAACATCATCTACGTCGGGGCGCTGTCGGCGCTGCTGTGCATCGACGCCGATGTGTTCGAGAAACTCTTTGCCGAGCAGTACAAAGGCAAGGAGCGGCTGCTGGATTCCAACATCCGGGCGCTGCGCCTGGGCCGTGACTTCGTGACGGAACATCTCGAGTATCCGCTGGGCATCCAGGTGCGCCGCTGCGACAAGGTCGGCGACCAGATCTTCGTGGACGGCAACAGCGCGGCGGCGCTGGGCTGCGTCTATGGCGGCGCCACCGTCGCGGCCTGGTACCCCATCACGCCCTCGTCATCGGTGCCCGAGGCCTTCCAGAAATATTGCGAGAAGTACCGGGTGGACCGCACCACCGGCCGCTACAACTACGCGATCGTCCAGGCGGAAGACGAGCTGGCCTCCATCGGCATGGTGATTGGCGCGGGATGGAACGGGGCGCGGGCTTTTACCGCGACATCGGGGCCGGGCATCTCGCTGATGACGGAGTTCATCGGCCTGGCGTATTTCGCGGAAATTCCGGTCACCATCATCAACGTGCAGCGCGGCGGCCCGTCCACGGGCATGCCCACGCGCACCCAGCAATCCGACCTGCTCGCCTGCGCCTATGCCTCGCACGGGGACACCAGGCATGTGCTGTTGTTCCCGCAAGACCCGCACGAGTGCTTCGAGCACGCGGCTGCAGCGCTGGACCTGGCGGACCGGCTGCAGACCCCCATCTTCGTGATGACCGACCTGGACATCGGGATGAACCAGCGGCTGTGCAAGCCCTTCGTGTGGGACGACGCGCGTGACTACGACCGGGGCAAGGTGATGACTGCGGCCGAGCTCGAGGCGGGCAAGGACTTCGGCCGCTACAAGGATGTGGATGGGGACGGCATCCCGTGGCGCACCCTGCCGGGCACGCACCCGACCAAGGGCAGCTTCTTCACGCGCGGCACCACGCGCGATCCTTACGCCCGCTATTCGGAGCGCGGCCCGGACTACATCTACAACATGGAGCGTTTGCTGCGCAAGTTCAAGACGGCCGCGGAGCTGGTGCCCCAGCCGGTGGTGCGCGGCGCCGCGAAGAAGACGCCGCTGGGCGTGATCTACTTCGGCTCCACCAGCCCGGCCATGCAGGAGGCGCTGGACGTGCTCGAGGAAGAGGGCGTGCAGGTGGATGCCCTGAGGTTGCGCGCCTTCCCGTTCCCCGAATCCGTGAAGCGTTTCATCCTGGAACACGACAAGGTGTTCGTCGTCGAACAGAACCGGGACGCCCAGATGCGCTCCATGCTGATCAACGAAATGGAGATCGATCCGGCACGGCTGGTCCCGGTGCTGCACTACGACGGCACGCCCATCACCGCCCGGTTCATCGCGCGTGCCATTCGCGAATACGCTCTGGCAAGGGTGCCCCAGGCCGGCGGCCTGCCCCGGTTCAAGGAGCTCGCATGACTTACATCGCCAAACCCCGGCTGCGCCATCCCACGCTGACCGCGAACAAGGTCGGCTACACGCGGCGCGATTACGAGGGTCGTATCTCCACGCTGTGCGCCGGCTGCGGGCACGATTCCATTTCCGCGGCGATCATCGAGGCCTGCTGGGAGCTCGACATCGAACCGCACCGCGTGGCCAAGCTCTCCGGCATCGGCTGCAGCTCCAAGACGCCGGACTATTTCCTGGGCGCTTCGCACGGATTCAACACCGTGCACGGCCGCATGCCCTCGGTGTTGACCGGTGCGAACCTGGCCAACCGCGATCTGCTGTACCTGGGCGTTTCCGGCGATGGGGACTCCGCCTCCATCGGCCTGGGCCAGTTCGCCAACGCGATGCGCCGCGGCGTGTGCATGGCTTATATCGTCGAGAACAACGGCGTCTATGGGCTGACCAAGGGGCAGTTCTCCGCCACCGCCGACCGCGGCTCCAAGAGCAAGAAGGGCGTCATCAACAGCGACTCTCCGGTGGATCTGGTGGGGCTGGCCCTGCAGCTGGGCGCCACCTACGTGGGACGCAGCTTCTCGGGCGACAAGGCGCAGCTGGTGCCGCTCATCAAGGGCGCCATGGCGCATGGCGGCGCCGCGTTCATCGACGTCATCAGCCCGTGCGTGACCTTCAACAACCACGGCGGCAGCACCAAGAGCTACGACTACGTGCGCCAGCACAACGAGGCCGTGAGCCGCATCGACTTCATCACGCCGCGCGGCGAGATCACGGCCCAGTATGAGCCGGGCGCCGTGATCGAAGTCCAGCAGCATGACGGGTCCAGGCTGCGCCTGCGCAAACTCCACCAGGACTACGACCCGACCGACCGCTACGGAGCGATCAGCTACATGCACCTGCACCAGGCGCGTGGCGAGATCGTCACGGGGCTGCTCTATGTGGACCCGCTTGCCACCGATCTGCACACCGCGCTGAACACCAGCCACAAGCCGCTTGCCGCGCTCGGCGCCGAGCAGCTCTGCCCGGGCGTCGAGGCGCTGGAGACGATCAATGCCGCCCTGCGCTAGGGCGACGCAAGTTTAGCCGGGAGCGCAACCGCACACCCCATCACCTGCAAGAGGTCGCATCATGACTGAACGCACCGTTTTCCAATCCATGTCCCAGAAGCACGTCCTCAGCCTGGGCCCCAACGCCAGCGTCTGGGAGGCGGCATGCGTCATGACCCGGGCCAATTGCGGCAGCGTGCTGGTGATGGACCTGCCGGGCACCTTGCTGGGCATCGTGACCGAGCGCGACCTGATGACCCGCGTG
>DATMBW010000016.1:0-14059 GCA_035559095.1 Ramlibacter sp. | reverse complement strand
CGTAGCCAGTCAAGTCCGCGTCCCTGCCCATCCCCTGCCAGCGCAGCTTCGGGGACGATACGGATGAGGTCGGAACCGCGCAGACGATGTCGGAGCGCCATCCCAGCAGCGACGCAACGGTATGCCCGCCGCCGCTCAGACCCACCAGAACCAGCTCGGTGATGGCGTGCCGTGCCTTGATCTCATCCAAAGCCGCCGACATCAGGCGAGGCTCGAGCTCGCGCCGGCGCTGCTTGTGCTCGCCCGATGACCCGAACGTGCCCGGGCGCGACAGCAGGATGAAGGGCACCCCGGCGCGCGACCCCATCGCATCGACAAGTCCTTGCATGGTCTTTGGATTGCGGCTGGAATAACCCGCTGCCGCCTGGTCAAAAGCCATCTGATCGCTGGTGATGTAGATGAGCACGCGCGCAACCGGCATGCCTACCGGCACGCCTGCCGCCCAATAGCGAATGCATTCCGCCTCGCCGGAAGATGCTCGGGCCCACACGGCGTTGGGCACGGCGGCGCATTGATCGGCCGTCGCGGCAACCCCGCGCAGCAAGCCCTCGTTGGTGAAATTCACATCACCAGCAGCGAAAGGAACCCGCTGCGCGCGAACCGGAGCGCTCATTGCCATCGTCAGCGCGAGAACGGCGCATAGCCTGCTGCTCATGGCATCTCCTCGGTTGGGCTGGCGTGAAAGTGGTGGCCGCTGCCGGCCGGCATCGGCGCGAACACCTCCTGATTAAACACCGCCAACGCCATGGAGCACACGCCCCGGTTCGTGGCGGACACCGGCCTGGCCGCGCAATTGGCCGAGATCGGCGTGATGCTGCTGATGTTCGGGGTGGGCCTGCATTTTTCGCTGGGCGAACTGCTGGCCGTACGCAAGATCGCGATTCCCGGCGCCGTGGTGCAAATAGCCACCGCAACGCTGATGGGCATGGGATTGGCCCTGTCGTGGGAGTGGAGCGTGTCGGCAGCGCTGGTGTTCGGAATCTCGCTGTCGGTGGCCAGCACCGTCGTGCTGCTGCGGGCCCTTGAAAGCCTGGGTTTTCGAGAAAGCCAAGAGGCTCAAAGCACTCGCTTGTCCGCCTGTGCCGACCGGCGGACGAGTCGGCCCCTTCCGCGCCAAATCCGGGCGAGAGTCCTAGAATCGTTTCATGCTTCTGGAACCCATGCTCTCCCGCCTGGCTGCAGCGCGTGGCCTCGAGCAAACGCTGTTGGTCGGGTTGCGAGACGTCATGTCCCTGCATGGCGCTGAAATGGGGAACATACAGCTCGTGGGAGAGGGCGGGCAACTGGTGATCGTCGCGGCCCGGGGACTGACACGTGCGTTCCTGACCACTTTCGAGCGGGTGACCCTCGACTCGGGGACAGTCTGCGGAAGAGCTGCAAAAGCGGGGAAGCCGGTGTTTGTCAAGGACGTCAGCGTCGACGCCGACTTCGCGCCCTACAGGGAGTTCGCCGCGACCGTCCCGTTTCGTTCGGTCCTGTCATGTCCGCTCATTTCTGCCGATGCCCAATTCATCGGCGCGGTTTCCGTGCATTCGGCCAACCTGTTTGCCCCCACGACGCTGGAGCTCCAATCCGCCGAGATGTATGGCCGCCACCTGGCGGATGCGATCGCGACCTGGATGCCCGCGCAGAACCGGCGCGGCGTGGCCGAACATCTGTCGAAGGCGCTCCTGGACCAGGCGCGTTGAACGCGCGATCCGGCACGTCCCCGCTTGCGACGCCCGGAAGTGGACAGGCGCTCAACGGGCAAGCCCGGCGCCACTGCCGCCTGGCCGATCAAGTTCAGCGCACGCCTTTGTCGATCAGGAAAGGGGCGAACTTCTTGTCAGATCCCAAAATGTGACTGTTAAGCCAATCGCACAGGAACTTCAGTGTCGCCACGGCGACGTGGCTCTGCCCGGCCTGGTGCTTGCGCACCAGCACCGTGGCCTGGTCCGTCAACTTCGCATGCTCCGCCCGGTGCGCCGCCTCGTCAGGATAGCCGTACTGAAGGAAGAGCTTCTCTTCGTACGCGAAGTGATACGCGGTGTAGTCCACCACGCCGGCAAGCACCTCGCCGATGACTTCGTTTCCGTGCCCTAGCTGCATCGCGTCGTAGAGCTCGTTGAACAGGGCAAGCAGCTTCTGGTGCTGCCGGTCGATCTCGTCGATCTTCAAGCTGTATTTGGCATCCCACACGAAAATGCTCATCGCGTCGCTCCTCCTGGAGGGCGAAACTAGCCGTTCCGCGGCGCGACCAGGTTGTCCGAACGCAAAAAAGTCGCCGAAATCCGGCTTCGCGGACCGGGGCCTGTTGCCGCGCTCCCATGCCTTCGGCACCAGGTCCGGCGGGCTCAAGCGGCCAATCCCCGGCAGCCACGGATGAGTTCCGGCGGGACCGCCCACTGTTCCTGTCCACCAGGGTGCGGGTTTGTCCTGAGTGATCCGCCGACGGTGCGGGCAGCTAATTGCGGAGCCGAGCCCAGGGCGGGCGTCACATCGGAGAAGCGCCATGAATCCATCTCGCGTGCATTGCTTCGCTCTTTTCCTGGTTTCCATCGCGCTGGCCGGATGCGCCGGCGGCCCGCGGCAAGCCATGCGCCCGGACATCGGCCAACTCACGGCAAGCGAGGTCGCGGCCGGCATCTGCAACGGCACGTTCACCAGCGAGGATGTGACACGTGCTTATCTGGAGCGCGCGAAAGCGCGCACCGCCCACAATGCCTTCGTCACGCTGAACGAGACGGGTGCGATGCAGGCCGCCCGCGACGCCGATGCTCGCCGCCGGTCCGGCGGGGCCTGCCTGCCGATGCAAGGTGTGCCCATCGTCGTAAAGGACAGCATTCACGTGGCGGGGCTGCCATCGACGGCCGGCACACCGGCGCTCAGGAACTTCGTACCAGCGGCGGATGCGCCGGTCGTCCAGAAGCTGCGCGACGCGGGTGCGGTCATCCTCGGCAAGACCAGCATGCACGAGCTCGCGTTCGGCATCTCCGGCTACAACCCCGTCTACAACACCAGCGCCAATGTCGGGGTGCGCAATGCCTACGACGTGACGAAGATGGCGGGCGGCTCCTCATCGGGCTCGGGGGTGGCGATCGGTGCGCGCATGGCGCCGGCGGCTCTCGGCACGGACACGGGTGGTTCGGTCCGCATCCCTTGCGCGCTCAATGGCTGCGCGGCGCTGCGGCCCAGTCTCGGCCGCTATTCCCAGGCCGGCATCGCGCCGATCTCGCACACCCGCGACACCGCCGGGCCCATGGCGTTGTCGATGGCGGATGTCGAGCTCATGGACCGCGTCATCAGCGGCGCCCCGGCCGCTACAGCGGCCGATCTTCGCGGCGTGCGGGTGGGACTCGTGGGCGCCTTCCTCGCCAACATGGACTCGGACACCCAGGCCGTGTTCGACGCCGCGCTTGCGAAGCTCAAAGCGGCGGGCATGACTGTCGTTCCTGTCGAGATGCCCCAGCTGGCGGCCCTGAATGGGAACGTGAGCTTCCCCGTCGCGTTGTACGAGGCCTATGACGACATGGTGGCATACCTGCGCAGCACCAACACGGGCCTCACCATCGAGCAGCTGGTGGCGCAGATCGCGAGCCCCGATGTGAAAGGCACGTACGAGGGCCTGGTGCTGCCCCGCATGCTGCCCGTGCCCGGCGGCGGCACGACACCCGGCGCGCCGGTATACCAGGCGGCGATGGCAACGCACCGGCCGGCCCTGGTCAAGCTCTACTCGGACACGTTCCGCGGCAACGGGCTTGACGCCATCATCTTTCCGACCACGCCGAAGACGGCGCCGACCGCGAACGCGGACGCGAGCAGCCTCGCGACCTTCGGGCTCTTCATCCAGAACACCGACCCCGGGAGCAACGCGGGCGTGCCGGGCATCCAGCTGCCCATGGGCATCGGCGCGGCCAGCAAGCTGCCGGTTGGCCTGGAGCTTGATGGACCAGCGGGCAGCGACCGGCGGCTGATTGCGATCGGCATGGCCATGCAAAGGGTGCTGGGGCGCGTGCCGCCTGCGCCCTGAACTGAACTACAAGGGCATCGCAGCGGCCGCCCGTCGGGCACAAACTTCAGCCGGGAGTCAGCCATTTCACGCGCGATAACAATTTCAGGAACAGCCGCGGGCAGCCGCTGATAGCATGCGGACTACCTTGGCAACTACTTGAGGGGAGACTTGTGATCAAAGTGTCCGTCATGTATCCGTATGCGCCAGGCGCGCGGTTCGATCACGACTATTACCGCGACCGGCATATGCCGATGCTCAAGGCCCGATTGGGGGACGCCTGCATAAGCTACACCGTGGATAAAGGCATCTCGGGCGGCGCGCCGGGATCGCCGCCTCCCTACATCGGCATGTGCCACATCTTTGCCGAGTCTGCGCAGGCTTTTCAGGCGGCCTTCGGTCCCCATGCCAAGGAAATCCTGGCCGACATCGCGAACTACACGGACCTCAAGCCGACAATGCAGATCAGCGAAGTCGTCGTCGGCTGACGACTTCGTTGCCCAGAGGTCCACGCCGCCCAAGCCGGCGGGCCGGTCTCGACCACCATTTTTCTTGATGATGGTGCGCACGGGCGAGTCACCCAACGGCTCAGCCTGCGCGTAATCGCCAGCTAAGAAGACGCTAAGCGCCAGCTAAAGACGGCCGCCTAAAGTGATTGCACGGCTGGGGCGCAACTACCGCGCGCAAGCCGCGAAGCCCGCCAGGGCCAAACGTCACCGATGCAATCGAAGGATAGAGACCATGAAACTCAAGATCGTTTCCGCCGTTCTGATCGCCGCCGCGGCCGGCACCGCCTTCGCCGAAACTCCCACCGTGGTGAAGGAACCCTTTGTGTCCACCAGGAGCCGTGCCGAGGTGCAGGCCGAGCTGCTTGCCTACAAGCAGGCCGGCGTGAACCCCTGGTCGACTTCATACAACCCGCTGGGCGGCTTCAAGAGCGCCACCACGCGCGAGCAGGTCGTGGCCGAGTACCTGGCCAGCCGCAATGAAGTGGCCGCCATCAACAGCGAAGACAGCGGGTCGGCCTATTTCGCACAGGCCTTCGCGCACCGCACGCACACCAGCGCAACGCTGGCGGGCAACCCCGTCAACGCCCAGTAAGCCGCGCGGAGGTGATGCCGGCCGGCCGACGGCCGGCATCAATCCGCGTGTCCGGGCGATGCGGCTCTCCCCTGCTGCAGCGCATCCCAGGGTATCTCGACCGTACGGACCGAAATTCGCCAAATCGAGTATCGTCGCGCGGATGCGCGAATCCATCATCTCCATTTCGGGCCTGTCCAAGACCTACGCATCGGGATTTCGGGCACTGAACAACGTCGATCTGCAGATCCGGCGCGGCGAGATCTTCGCACTGCTGGGTCCCAACGGGGCCGGCAAGACCACGCTGATCAGCATCGTGTGCGGCATCGTCACGGCCAGCGCCGGGCGCGTGCAGGTGGACGGCCACGACATTGCCGGTGCGTGGCGGGCTACCCGCTCGCTGATCGGCCTGGTGCCGCAGGAGCTGACCACCGATGCGTTCGAAACCGTGTGGAACACCGTGTCGTTCAGCCGGGGGCTGTTCGGCAAAGCGCCGGCGCCCGCCCACGTCGAAAAGGTGCTCAAGGACCTGTCGCTGTGGGACAAGAAGGACAACAAGATCATGAGCCTGTCCGGCGGCATGAAGCGCCGGCTGATGATCGCCAAGGCCTTGTCGCACGAGCCGCGCATTCTTTTCCTGGACGAGCCCACGGCCGGCGTGGACGTGACGCTGCGACAGGAGATGTGGCAGCTGGTCCGCTTGCTGAGGGACACCGGCGTCACGATCATCCTGACGACGCACTACATCGACGAAGCCGAAGTGATGGCCGACCGCATCGGCGTGATCAGCAAGGGCGAGATCATCCTGGTGGAGGACAAGGCCCGGCTGATGCGCAAGCTGGGCGGCAAGCGGTTGACGCTGCAGTTGCAGCACCCCCTGACCGGCATCCCGTTCGAACTGTCGTCTCACCCGCTCGAGTTGTCCGGCGGCGGCTGCGAGTTGACCTACACCTATGACACGCAAAGCGAACATACCGGCATCGCGGCGCTGCTGGAGGACCTGGACCGCGCGGGCATCCGCTTCAAAGACCTGCAGACCCGGCAAAGTTCGCTGGAAGACATCTTCGTGAGCCTGGTGAGGGAAAAGCCATGAACCTGTACGCCGTCCGCGCGATCTACCGCTTCGAGATGGCACGTGCGTGGCGCACGCTGTTGCAAAGCATCGTCTCGCCAGTGGTGTCCACTTCGCTGTACTTCGTGGTGTTCGGCGCGGCGATCGGATCGCGCATTCCCGAGGCGGGCGGCGTGAGCTACGGCGCTTTCATCGTACCGGGTTTGGTGATGCTGGCGCTGCTGACGCAAAGCGTGTCGAACGCGTCGTTCGGCATCTATTTCCCGAAGTTCACGGGCACCATCTACGAGCTGCTTTCGGCGCCCGTGTCCACGCTGGAGATCGTGGTGAGTTACGTCGGCGCGGCGGCCACGAAGTCGGTCATGCTCGGCTTGATCATCCTGGCCACCGCCGCCGTGTTCGTGCCGCTTCGCATCATCCATCCGGGCTGGATGCTCATGTTCCTGGTCCTCACGGCGCTGACTTTCAGCCTTCTGGGGTTCATCATCGGCATCTGGGCCGACGGCTTCGAAAAGCTGCAGTTCGTGCCGACCTTGATCATCACGCCGCTGGCCTTCCTGGGCGGCAGCTTCTACTCGATCGACATGTTGCCGCCCTTCTGGCAGAAGCTCACCCTGTTCAATCCGGTGGTGTACCTGATCAGCGGCTTTCGCTGGAGCTTCTACGGCGTTGCCGATGTGAGCGTCGGCATCAGCCTCGCGATGACAGCATTGTTCCTGGCGATCTGCCTTGCGATCGTCATCTGGATCTTCAAGACCGGTTACCGGCTGAAAAGCTAGCCCGGCCGCTTCCGCATGATCAACCCAGGTCGAAGTGGCGCAGTCCATTGATCTCGCGGGTCAGCTCCGCGCGAAAGTCCGGATGCGCGATCGAGATCAGCGCCTGGGCGCGCTGCTTGAGGTTCAGGCCGTGCAGGTCGACGATGCCGTGTTCGGTCGCCACGTATTGCACGTGGCCGCGCGTGGTCACCACTCCCGCGCCCGGCTTGAGTGTCGACACGATGCGTGACACCCGCCCGTTCTTCGCCGTCGAGGGCAGCGCGATGATCGCCTTGCCGCCCTCGGACAGCGCGGCCGCCCGGATGAAGTCCATCTGCCCTCCGATCCCGGAGTAGATGCGGTGCCCGATCGAGTCGGCGCACACCTGCCCGGTCAGGTCGATCTCGAGTGCCGCGTTCACCGCGACGACCCGTGGATTCTTGCGGATCAGCGCCGTGTCGTTGGTGCGGTCGCACGGATGGAACTCGACCAGCTGGTTGTCATGGACGAAGTCGAACAGCGCGCGCGTGCCGTTGACGAAGCTCGTGACGGTGCGTCCCGGGTGGACCCTCTTGTGGCGGTTGGTCACGACGCCGCCTTTGATCAGCGGAACCAGGAGATCGGAAAACATCTCGGTGTGCACGCCCAGGTCGTGCTTGTTGCCCAGCCGGCTCAGCACGGCGTTGGGAATGGCGCCGATGCCCATCTGCAGCGTGGAGCCGTCTTCGACCAGGTTCGCGATGTGCTCGCCGATCTGGTCCTCGACCGGGCCGATCTTGCCGGCCGGCGCTTCGTGCAGCGGCCGGTCGGTATGCACGAATGCCGTCACGCGCTCGAACGGAACGACCGTTGCGCCATGGGTGCGCGGCAGCTGCTCGTTGATCTCGGCCAGGATCATCGTCGCATGCTCGGTAGCGGTCTTGGCGGCGTCGATTGAGGTGCCCAGCGTACACAGTCCATGCTCGTCGGGTGGCGACAGTGAGACCATGGCCGCGTCCAGCGGAATGCGCCGGCTCGCGAACAGCGCGGGCACATCGGAGAGGAAGACCGGCACGAAAAACGCTCGGCCCTCATCGACCGCGCTGCGCATTTCCCCGTCGGTGAACAGCGGATTCGGAATGAACAAGTTGCGGTACCGCGCCTCGCCGAACCGGCAACGGCCGCTGAGGTGCAGATGGAACAGCTCCACACCCTCCAGGTCGGTGCGCTCCACCATGGCGTCCAGAAGCGTCGTCGGTGTGGCGGCTGCGCCGTGGACGAAGACCTTCTGGCGGCTCTTGAGGTGGGCCACGACGTCGCGTGCACCGACGGCGCGCTGCTCCCAGCCAGGATATCGCTTCATGAATTCTCTCGGTTGGTTGATAGGCTCGGCTGCACTGTTTCAGCATTCCGCGCGCCGGCTGTATTCTTCGGCCAGTATCCCGCAACTATGCCCGACGCCGCACCTCCCATTCTCGGCCCCGCCGCCACCGCGGGCGCCCTGCCCTACTCGGCGCTGGCGGCGCAGATTGAATCCCTGTTGCACGATCCGGCGGTGGCTGTGCCGGTACGAATCGTGCAAGCCTTGGCGGGCGGTGGCAGCCTGTTCGTCATGCCCGCCGCCGACGGCGAGATCGCCATCACCAAGCTCATCACCTTTGTTCCGGACAACGGCGAGCGCGGCCTGCCGAGCATCCAGGGACAGATCGTGGTGTTCGACGTGAAGACCGGCCAACCGGCGGCCATCCTGGATGGTCCCACCGTGACCGCGCGGCGCACCGCGGCCGTGTCGCTTCTGGCGGCGCGCAAGCTCGCGCCGCGCACGGACGGGCCATTGCTGATCGTCGGCGCCGGCGTGCAGGGCCGCTCGCATCTGGAAGCGTTTCATGCGGGCCTGGGACTGCGGGAGGTGTGGGTGGCCTCGCGCAATCCCGACTCCGCCGATGCGCTTGTGCGGCACGCCGAAAGCCTCGGCCTGCGCGGCCGGCGCGTGGACAATGCCGGCGCGGCGCTGGCCCAGTGCCCCCTGGTCGTCACCACCACCCCCGCGCAGTACGTGGTCTTGCGGGCGATGCCCCGGCCCGATGCGTTTGTCGCGGCGGTGGGCGCGTTCACCCGGCACATGGTGGAGTGGGATGCTGCCATCTGCCGCCGCATCGCGCGGGAAGGCACGCTGGTGGTCGACACGCGCGACGCCGATCACGAAGCCGGCGATCTGCTGCAAGCGGGACTGGACGTGCGTGTGCTGCCGACGCTGGCCGATGTGGTGTGCAACACGCCCGCGTGGGCAGCGCGCCGCCCAGCCGGGGCCGGACCCGTCTTTTTCAAGAGCTGCGGCTGGGCAGGCTGGGATCTGGCCGCGGCCCGTTGCGTCATGGCCGATCTGCGATCAGGCTCACGGGCCTTTCTGGATGCCGGATCCAGTCCGGCATGACGACGATCGGCCCTAACGCCCGGGGGCGTGCCGCTGCAGCACGGCGTCCAGCGATGCGCGGCCGCCGCCGCTGATCGCGAGCGACACCGCCACCACCAGCAGCGCGAGGCCGAACTCGTAGCCGTTGTTGCTCATGAAAAAGCCCTTGTCGATGTGAACGCTGAGGATCGCGACCAGCATCGCAAAAGCCAGCGCCGCGGCGGCCGGGCGCACCAGCAAGCCGAGAACGAGCGCGAGGCCGCCGAAAAACTCAGCGCTTCCGGCGAGCAACGCCATCATGTAGCCGGGGGCGAGGCCGATCGAGGCCATCCATTGGCCGGTGCCTTCCAGGCCGTAGCCGCCGAACCAGCCGAAAAGTTTTTGCGCACCATGCGCCGCGAAAACGATACCGACAGGGATCCGCAGAGCCAGCGGGCTCCAGCGGTCGTCGGTGGCAACAAGACGTTCGATCACACTGGTATTCATCAGATTCTCCTGGTTCAGGCGTGACGGTTGGCGCCGCGCTTTATTGCGCGTTGTCCGGACGGCCGGCCACGCGCGTCGGGTCGGCCGCTGCATCCTCGTGGCGGGCCAGGTAGGCCGAGCCACTGTCTTCGCCGGTGAACGCAGCCACTTCGTCACGGGCGGCGATGTATGCGGCCACCACTTCGGCGCGGGTCAGCTGGCTGCGGAATTTCGCCAGCGGGTTGTACTGGTTCGACCAGGGGTTGGAGCCGGACTGCTTGAATTGGGCCAGCTCGGCCTGTACTTGGGCGCGGCTCGCGCTGGAGGCGAAGGGGGTCGTGTCGACGGTGATGTCGTCGGCGAAGGCATTGCCTGCGGCTGCAGACGCGATGACGAAGGCGAGAGCGAATTTGCGGTTCATGGAAGTTCCTGTCAATAACGGGTGAATCAAAGCGGGCGGGCTGCATTTGGGGCCGCTCCCCGGAGAAGTTGTCGGCGACGAGTGCTTCAATGCATCGTCGACAGGACAACTGTAAATATTCAGCTCGCCGAGATAAACTGCCAGACGCGGCATGAACTGTTTTGATTTCAGAGACAAATGGACAAGTTCCAGGAAATGAGGGTGTTTGCCGGCGTCGTCGAGGCGGGCAGCTTCGTGGGCGCGTCCGATTCGCTGGAGATGTCCAAGCCGGCGGTATCGCGCTATGTGGCGGACCTGGAGACACGGCTGGGCGTGCGGCTATTGCACCGCACGACACGCAAGCTCTCGCTGACCGAGGAGGGCGAAGTCTTCTATTCCCGCTGCAAGGAGCTGCTGGCCAACATCGAGGAGGCCGAGGCCGAGATCTCCTCGCGCAGCGGCCAGGCCACGGGCCTTCTCAAAGTCAGCGCGCCGGTCTCGTTCGGCCTGCTGCACCTCGCGCCTTTGTGGGCGGAGTTCATGGCGCGCCATTCCAGCGTCATGCTGGATGTCACGCTGTCGGACCGGATGGTGGACCTCGTCGAAGAAGGCTTTGACCTGGCGGTGCGCATCGCGAGGCTGCCGAGTTCATCCCTGATCAGCCGCAAGCTTTCCTCCACGCGGATCATCCTGTGCGCATCCCCGGCTTACCTGAAGGCGCACGGCACACCGCGGCATCCCTCGGAGCTGGCCGGGCACTCCGTGGTGGCCTACAGCCTGCTCACGACGGGGGAGGCGTGGGAATTCGAGGGACCCGACGGGCGCGTTGCGGTCAAGGTCGAACCCCGTATGCGCACCAACAGTGGAGATACCTGCCGGGCGGTGGCGCTGCGCCATCAGGGCCTGATCATCCAGCCGTCCTTCCTGGTCGGTGAAGACCTGCAGTCGGGAGCGCTGGTGGAGGTCATGCCCGAATACCGCTCCCTCGACTTCGGCGTCTATGCGGTGTACCCCACGCGCAAGCACGTCCTGCCGAAGGTGCGGCTCCTCATAGACTACCTGGTCGAGGCATTCAAGGCGAAGCGCTGGGCCGACTGATCCCGCCGCGCCTGCCATGGGCAACCAGTCGGGGGCTGGAGGTCAGTACGTCTCCAGGTGCAGGCGGCCTTCCCGCTTGAGCGCGGCGCCCACGCTTTCCCAGTCCAGTCCGGCCTGCTGCGCCACGTCGCGCAGCGCGAGCACCACGCCTTCTTCCATGGCCTTGAGGCCGCAGACGTAGAAGAACGAGTTGGGATCGGGCAGCAGCTGCCCCAGGTCGGCGAAGCGCTCGCGCATCACGTCCTGCACGTAGCGTTTGGGTTTGCCCGGCTCGCGCGAGAACGCGAAGTTGATGTCGATGAAGTCCTTGGGCAGGTTTTGCAGCGGGCCGAAGTACGGCAGTTCCTGCGGCGTGCGCGCCCCGAAGAAGAGCATCAGTTTTCCGCCTTCGAACTTGCCCGACGCGCGCAGCCGCCGCCGCCATTCCGTCATCGCCCGCATCGGCGCCGACCCCGTGCCGGTGCAGATCATCACGATGTTGCTGCGCGGGTGGTTGGGCATCAGGAAGCTCGTGCCGAACGGGCCGATGACCTGGACCTTGTCGCCGACCTTCAGGTCGCACATGTAGTTGCTCGCGACGCCGCGCACCGGGTTGCCCTGGTGGTCTTCCAGCACGCGCTTGATGGTGAGCGAGAAATTGTTGTAGCCAGGCCGCTCGCCATTGCGCGGGCTCGCGATCGAATATTGGCGGGCATGGTGGGGCCGCCCATCTTCGTCCACGCCCGGCGGCACGATCCCGATCGACTGGCCCTCGAGCAGCGGGAACGGCATGGCACCGAAGGCGAGCACGATGTGGTGCGTGTCGTATTCGCGGCCGACTTCGGTCACCCGAAAGTTGCCGACGACGGTGGCTGTGACGGTTTTTTCGGCTGCCTTGGGGCCATACAGGTTGGTGTAGGCATGGGCAGCCGACCACGGCGGAATCGTGGCGCCGAAGCGCGAACTGTCGAATGCCACTTCACCGGCTGTGGCAGCGACCAGGCCAGGCTGCTGGACCGGCGCCATGACCGGCACAGCGTCCGGCGCCACGCCCTGCGCGGCCAGTTGCTCGACGCTCAATTCGCCAGGCAGGCTGTCCCAGCCCAGTTGCGCCTCCAGGGTGTAGGCGCTGGCGAGCGGCACGACGCGCCAGTTGTCGATGGACCCTGTGGGGCACGGCGAAATGCACGCCAGGCACTGCTTGCACTTGTCCACGTCGACAACGTAGTTGCGCGAGTCGTGCGTGATCGCATGCACCGGGCAGATCGACTCGCAGGTGTTGCAGCGGATGCAGATCTCCGGGTCGATCAGGTGCTGCTTGACGACGGTGCTGGTGGGCATGTCCATAAACTGGGTTCCTCGCCTGCTACTGAACGGGAATCAAGGGGCCGGCCGGCCCCTTGATCAGTTGAAGCGCACGTATTCGAAATCGATGGGCTGGCGGTTGATGCCGATCACCGGAGGCGCGATCCAGTTGGCGAACTTGCCCGGCTCGACCACGCGGCCCATCAGCGAGGCGACGAAGGCGCGGTCCTCGGCCGTGGGCAGCCACTCGCCGGCCTTGGCGTTCCATTCGGCATCGCTGATGACCCGGCCATCGGGTGAGGCTTTGACCCCGGCCAGGGCGCCGATGTTGCGGTGGAACGCCTTGTGCGGCACTTTCAACCGGAACGGGATGCCGGCCTTTTCGATCACCTTGTTCCAGCGTTCCACGCCGCCCACCGAGTCCTTGATGTAGTCGTCACGCAGCACTTCGTTAAGCGCATTGAGCATCGGCACCTCGCGTTCGACCAGCTGGTCGCCCTGGGCCGCCAGCACCTTGTAGGTCTGGCCCTTGAGCACGTGATCGTCGGCGCGCTTGCCTTCCTCGAAGCGGCCCTTCAGGCCGGTGCTGTAGAAGGTGGCCGCGTTGCTCGACTCATCGGCGCCGAACAGGTCGATGGTCACGCTGAAATGGAAGTTCAGGTAGCGCTGGATGGTGGGCAGGTCGATCACGCCGGCGGCCCGCAGCTTGCCGACGTCGTCGGTCTTGAGCTCGTTCATGGCGGCGCAGGTGCGCGCGATGACGCGCGAGACCCCGGACTCGCCGACGAACATGTGATGCGCTTCCTCGGTCAGCATGAACTTGGTCGTGCGTGCGAGCGGGTCGAAGCTGCTTTCGGCCAGCGCGCACAGCTGGAACTTGCCGTCCCGGTCGGTGAAGTACGTGAACATGAAGAAGCTCAGCCAATCGGGCGTGGGCTCGTTGAATGCCTGGAGGATGCGCGGGTTGTCCTGCTGGCCGCTGCGGCGTTCCAGCAGCGCCTCGCCCTCCTCGCGCCCGTCGCGGCCGAAGTACTTGTGCAGCAGGTAGACCATGGCCCACAGGTGACGGCCTTCCTCCACGTTCACCTGGAACAGGTTGCGCAGGTCGTACTGGCTGGGGCAGGTCATGCCTAGCGCGCGCTGCTGCTCGACCGACGCCGGTTCGGTGTCGCCCTGGGTCACGATGATGCGCCGCAGGTTGGCCCGGTGCTCGCCGGGCACGTCCTGCCACGCCGCCTCGCCCTTGTGGTCGCCGAAATGGATCTTGCGGTCCGCCTCGCCCGGGTTCAGGAAGATGCCCCAGCGGTAATCGGGCATCTTGACGTGGCCGAACTGGGCCCAGCCCTGGGGATCGACGCTCACCGCCGTGCGCAGGTACACGTCGAAATCCTGCGAGCCGTCCGGGCCCATGTCCTGCCACCAGCTCAGGTAGTTCGGCTGCCATTGCTCGAGCGCGCGCTGCAGTGTGCGGTCCTCGCTGAGATTGACGTTGTTGGGGATCTTTTCGCTGTAGTTGATCGTG
>DATMBW010000015.1:0-2735 GCA_035559095.1 Ramlibacter sp. | reverse complement strand
GCCGTTGTAGGGGTCGTTGAGCACATAGACGTCGCCGGGAGACATCTTGCCGCGGTTCTCGCGGATCACGGTCTTGATGCTCTCGCCCATGCTGCCCAGGTGCACGGGCATGTGGGGCGCATTGGCAATCAGGTTGCCTTGCGCGTCGAACAGCGCGCAGGAGAAATCCAGCCGCTCCTTGATATTGACCGAGTACGCCGTGTTCTGCAGCTGCAGCCCCATCTGCTCGGCGATGTTCATGAAGAGGTTGTTGAACACTTCCAGCAGCACCGGATCCACGGTGGTGCCGGCGGCGAATTTCAACTCGCGCGCCACGCGCCGGTCCAGCGCGATGTGGTCCAGCTCGGTGAGCTGCGCCTGCCAGCCAGGCTCGACGACGGTGGTGGCATTCTTCTCGGCGATGATCGCCGGGCCGGGAATGACGTCGCCGGGCCGCAGGTCCTCGCGAACCACCAGCGCGGCGTCGTGCCAGCGGCTGCCCGAGAACATGCGCACGGTTTCGCGGCGTGGGACCGCACGCGCCGCATGCATCGGCTGGCGCGGCTCGGCGGGCGCTTCGCCCGCGACGACCGCCTCCACCGACACCGCTTCGGCCACCATGCTCTTGCCCTGCATGAGGAAGGCGAAGCGCTGGCGGTACGCGGCCTCGAAACCCGCCACGATGGTCCGCAGGTCCCCGTAGGGAACGACCAGGGCCGAGTCGCTGCCCTCGTAGCGGACATGGACGCGGCGGTGGATCGTCACGGCCCCGGCGCCGGCCTGCTGCCGCTCGAGCTGCGCCCGGGCCGCGGCAGCCAGCTCATCGAGCCGCCGCGCCACCAAAGGCATCGACTGCGGCGCCAGCGGCAACTCGATCGCCTGTTCGCGGATCACGTTCTGGTCGGCCAGGCCCATGCCGTAGGCCGACAGCACGCCTGCCAGCGGGTGCACGAACACGCGGCTCATGCCGAGCGCGTCGGCCACCAGGCAGGCGTGCTGGCCGCCCGCGCCACCGAAGCACTGCAAGGTGTAGCGCGTGACGTCGTAGCCGCGCGCCACCGAGATCTTCTTGATGGCGTTGGCCATCTGCTGGACGGCGATGTCGATGAAGCCTTGCGCCACCAGCTCCGCGCTGCGGCCGGTGCGCTGCGCGAGTTCGTTGAACTTCGCCTCGACCGCCTCGTAGCTCAGCGCCTCGTCGGCCCTGGGACCGAACACTTTTGGAAAATAGCGCGGCTGGATCTTGCCGACCATCACGTTGGCATCCGTCACCGCCAGCGGGCCGCCGCGGCGGTAGCTGGCCGGGCCCGGGTTGGCTCCCGCGCTGCGCGGCCCGACACGGAATCGCGAGCCGTCGAATTCGAGGATCGAGCCGCCGCCGGCAGCCACGGTGTGGATGCTCATCATCGGGGCGCGCATGCGCACGCCCGCCACCTGCGTCTCGAACTCGCGCTCGAATTCGCCCGCGAAGTGCGACACGTCGGTGGATGTGCCGCCCATGTCGAACCCGATCACCTTGGCGTGACCGGCCAGCGTCGCCGTGCGCGCCATGCCCACGATGCCGCCGGCCGGGCCGGACAGGATCGCGTCCTTGCCCTGGAAGGCATGGGCATCGGCCAGGCCGCCGGAGGATTGCATGAAGAACAGACGCACGCCCGGCATCTGCGCGGCCACCTGCTCCACGTACCGGCGCAAGATCGGCGAGAGGTAGGCGTCCACCACCGTCGTGTCGCCCCGGCTGACGAACTTCATCATGGGACTGGTTTCGTGCGAAGTGCTGATCTGCGTGAAGCCGGCCTCGCGTGCCAGGCGCTTGGCCGCCTGCTCGTGCTGCGTGTACCGGTAGCCGTGCATGAAGACAACTGCCACGCTGCGCAGGCCGCGCCCGTGGGCCGAATCCAGTTCTTTCCTCAGATGCGTTTCGTCCAACGCAAGGAGGACCTCGCCGCGCGCGCCCACGCGCTCGTGCGCTTCGACGACCTCGCTGTAAAGCAGCTCCGGAAGCACGATATGCCGGTCGAACAGCCGTGGCCGGTTCTGGTAGGCGATGCGCAAGGCATCGCGAAAGCCCTTGGTGGTGACCAGCAGCGTGGCCTCGCCCTTGCGCTCCAGCAGCGCATTGGTGGCTACCGTGGTCCCCATCTTGACGCACTCGACCAGTTGCGGCGTCACCGGTTCGCCGGCATGCAGGCCCAGCAGGTGCCGGATGCCGGCCACGGCGGCGTCCTCGTATTGTTCAGGATTGTCCGACAGCAGCTTGTGCGTAACCAAGGTTCCATCCGGGCGCTTGGCCACCACGTCGGTGAACGTGCCGCCGCGATCGATCCAGAACTGCCAGCGGGCCGCGGGTGCTGCTGCGTCATCCTGCATGTTTGAAGCCTGAAAAATCGATTGAAGCAATGATGGTACTGGTCCCGCGGCGGCTGTTCACGGCGCGGCGCGAAACGGGAGCAACAGCGATTCACATTGAAGCAGCGACAGCGTGCGCAAGCCCGTGGCTTGCTCGATGTCTTGCGTATAGGGCGGCAGGTTGGTGCATTCCAGCACCACCGTGTCGAGGGCCGGCGCCCGGCGCTTGAGGCTGCGTGCGGCATCGACCACCTCGGATGCTGCCTTCGCCACATCCATGCGCGGCAGGTCGCCCAGGATGACGCGCGCGAACTCGCCGTCGGTTGCGACGCCCTGCACGATCACGTCGCCCAGGCGCTGTGGCGGCACGCCGGCCGCTTGCAGGTACTCGGGCCCTAGCCGCTCGG
>DATMBW010000014.1:0-7349 GCA_035559095.1 Ramlibacter sp. | reverse complement strand
TGACACCGCCATCGTCAATGCTCCGCTGCCCTGGCCGGCCTGGGGGGTGGTGGCGACGGCCGCGTTCGCGGGCTGGGTCGCCGGCATAGCCCTGTTTTGCCACCATGCGGCCGGCTGGCACCGCCACCCGACCATGGTGTGGATGCGGATCGCCATGATGGTGCTGTTCGCCAGCTCGATCCCGGCCTCGTGGCTGGCCTACACGTTGCACCAGCCCCTGCTCCTCACGACATGGCTCGGGTGCGCCAACCTCTTCTTCATTCTCTATGCCGTGGTCTATCTCGTCGCGGCGGTGCGCGCGCCGACCACGGCGAGGCTGCTCATCGCTTTCGCGGGAGCGCTGAACGTCGCCGTCGGGGTGCGCGACTGGGTCGCCATCCGCATCAGCGGCGACTACTCCCAATCCACCTGGATCCGCTATTCATCGGTGCTGTTCGGCCTGGCGCTCGGCTACATCGTCATCACGCGGTTTCGCGCCGCCAGCGCCCAGGCGAACGACCTGATGGGCAACCTGGTGTCGCGCGTGTCCGCCAAGGAACAGGAACTCTTGCGCAGCTATGAACGGCTGGACCAGCTGGGCCGGGAGCACGAGCGCGCGGCCGAGCGCTCGCGCATCCTGCGCGACATGCACGACGGCGTCGGTTCGCACTTGAGCGCGGCGATCCGCCAGCTCGAGTCGGGCCGGGCCGAGCGCGAGCAGGTGCTGCAGACGTTGCGCGACTCGCTGGACCAGCTCAAGCTGTCGATCGACGCGATCCACCTGGCGCCGGGCGACGTCACGGCGCTGCTGGCGAACCTGCGTTACCGGCTGGAACCGAGGTTCGCCGCCCTGGACCTCGAACTGCAATGGCATGTGGAGGAAGTGGCGGCGGTACGCGGCCTCGACGGCTCCGCGATGCGGCACCTGCAGTTCATGCTTTTCGAGGCGTTGTCGAACGTACTTCAGCATGCGCAAGCCCGCGTGCTGCGCATCGAGGCATCCGCGAGCCCCGGCGGGGCCCTGGTGAGGATCATCGACGACGGATGCGGATTCGACGTCGGCCGGCCACTGCGCAAGGGCCTCGCTTCCATGCATGAACGCGCCGCCGCCATCGGCGCGCGCCTGACCCTGGAAAGCCAGCCGGGGCACACGGTCCTTTCCATCGCGCTGGCAGAAAAGTCCGGCTGAGCCAGAGGGGTTGCGCCGGCGCGGGATAATCGCGGCCATGGCCGCCGTCTTCGACAACACCTTGCTCAGGCGACGCCTGTTGCCCGCGCTCCAGGGCTTCGACGGACCGCTCGCATTCGCCGTATTCCTGCTCGCGTGCGCCGGCCTCCTGACCATGTATTCGTCGGGATTCGACCATGGCACGCGTTTTGCGGACCACGGCCGCAACATGCTGATCGCCGGCGTGCTGATGTTCGTCGTGGCCCAGGTGCCCCCGCAGCGGCTGATGAGTTTTGCGGTGCCGCTGTACACCATCGGCGTCGCGCTGCTGATCGCGGTAGCGGTGTTCGGCATCACCAAGAAAGGGGCGCGGCGCTGGATCAACCTGGGCATCGTGATCCAGCCCAGTGAAATCCTCAAGATCGCCATGCCGCTGATGCTGGCCTGGTGGTTCCAGAAGCGCGAGGGGCAGCTGCGCCCCCTGGACTTCCTGGTCGCGGCGGTGCTGCTGGCCATTCCGGTGGGGTTGATCGTCAAGCAGCCCGACCTGGGTACGGCGGTGCTGGTGCTCGCCGCGGGACTGTCCGTGATTTTTTTCGCGGGCCTGTCGTGGAAGCTGATACTGCCCCCGGTGGTGCTGGGCCTGGCTGCCGCCACCCTGCTCATCGTGTTCGAGCCCCAGGTCTGCGCCGACGGCGTGCGATGGCCGGTCCTGCACGACTACCAGCAGCAGCGTATCTGCACCCTGATGGACCCCGGCAAGGACCCGCTGGGCAAGGGCTTTCACATCATCCAGGGCATGATCGCCATCGGCTCCGGCGGGATGTTGGGCAAAGGGTTCATGCAGGGCACGCAGACCCACCTGGAATTCATCCCGGAGCGCACCACCGATTTCATCTTCGCCGCCTTTTCCGAGGAGTTCGGCCTGTTGGGCAACCTGTTCCTCGTCGCCGGCTTCCTGTTCCTGGTCTTGCGCGGCCTGGCGATCGCGCTGGAAGCTTCGACCGTGTTCTCGCGGCTGCTGGCCGGCGCGGTGACCATGATTTTCTTCACGTACGCCTTCGTCAACATGGGCATGGTCAGCGGGATTCTTCCCGTCGTGGGCGTGCCCTTGCCCTTCATCAGCTACGGCGGCACCGCCATGGTGACCCTGGGCATGGGACTGGGCATCCTGATGTCGATTGCCAAGGCCAGGCGGCTGGTGCAGTCGTGAAGGGCGGTTACAGACGCCCTGCGCCGGCCGGCAGCAGGCGCGCAAGGTCCGTCCTGCACGTCTAGAATGGCCCGATGATTTCCCGCGAACCCACTCTCGAGCGCCTGGCCGCGGCCCAGCGGCTGCTGCTCGAACCCTTCGGCCTGGACGAGACCCACCTGGCGCGCGCCCTGGCCGAAATCACCTCGCACCGCGTCGACGACGCCGACCTGTACTTCCAGTACACGCGCAGCGAAGGCTGGAGCCTGGAAGAGGGCATCGTCAAGACCGGCAGCTTCAGCATCGATCAGGGCGTGGGTGTGCGCGCCGTGAGCGGCGAGAAGACCGCTTTCGCCTATTCCGACGACATTTCCGAGGCTTCGCTGTTGGACGCCGCCCGCACCGTGCGGACGATCTCCGCGGGGGCCGGCACAGGCCGCGCCAGGGTGGGCGCGAAGAGAATCGCGGGCGGGCGTTCCCTTTATGAGGCGGTGGACCCGATCGCGACGCTCGACAGTACCACCAAGGTCCAGCTGCTGGAGCGGGCGGAAAAACTCGCGCGTTCCAAAGATCCCCGTGTGGCGCAGGTCATGGCGGGCTTGGCCAGCGAATACGACGTGATCATGGTCGCCCGAGCGGACGGCACCCTGGCTGCCGACGTCCGGCCGCTGGTGCGCCTGTCGATCACCGTCATCGCGGAGCAGAACGGGCGGCGCGAGGTCGGCTCCGGTGGGGGGGGCGGACGCTTCGGACTGGCGTACTTCGACGACGAACGCATCGAGTCTTACGTGAACGACGCGGTCCGCGCCGCGCTGACGAATCTGGATTCGCGGCCGGCCCCCGCGGGCGAAATGACCGTGGTGCTGGGGCCGGGCTGGCCGGGCATCCTGCTGCACGAAGCGATCGGCCACGGGCTGGAGGGCGACTTCAACCGCAAAGGCTCGAGCGCTTTTTCCGGGCGGGTGGGCCAGCGCGTGGCGGCCAGGTCAGTCACGGTGCTGGACGACGGGACGATCCCCGACCGGCGCGGCTCCCTGAACGTGGACGACGAGGGCAACACGAGCCAGCGCAACGTGCTGATCGAGGACGGCATCCTGTGCGGCTACCTCCAGGATTCGCTCAACGCGCGCCTGATGGGCGTCAAATCCACGGGCAACGGGCGGCGCGAGAGCTATGCCCACATCCCGATGCCGCGCATGACCAACACCTATATGCTCGGTGGCGACCGGGCGCCGCAGGAGATTCTCGCCAGCATCAAGAAGGGGCTGTATGCCACCAACTTCGGCGGCGGCCAGGTCGACATCACTTCGGGCAAGTTCGTGTTCTCGGCCAGCGAGGCGTTCTGGGTCGAAAACGGCAGGATCCAGTATCCCGTCAAGGGCGCGACCATCGTGGGCAACGGCCCGGATGCACTCACGCGCGTCACCATGATCGGCAACGACATGAAACTCGACACCGGCGTTGGAACTTGCGGCAAGGAAGGCCAGAGCGTGCCCGTGGGCGTCGGCCAGCCGACTCTGCGCATCGACGGCCTGACCGTCGGCGGGACGGCTTGAACGATTCGGACGACCCGGGGAAATCGCCATGTCTCACAGCTCGCGCCTGAACCTCGATCCTTCCACGCACTTGCCGAGCATTCACACGTTCGGCGAGCTCGGCCATTTCCTGCGCGCGTCGGTGGCCGACGAGGACAGCCGCCAGTTCTCGGACAGCATGGCCCAGCTCGCGGTGCACATCGAGGCGATCGTGCCGGGCCTGCGCCACAACCGGCTGCGCAACACCATCGCCCCGTTGCTGGTGGACCTGCTCACCGTGCTGCGCGACCATCGCAACCTGGTGGTCAATCTGGGCCTTCACTGGCGCGGGCTCTACGAATACGCGGCCTATTTGCAGGCATTGAACAATTTCCGCGTTCTGATCGGCCAGTGGCTGCTCGAGGGCGGGCCCAATCAAGCCGAACTGCCGCTGAACGCGGAGGATTTCGAGCTGGTGGCCTGGCGCACGCTGGGCGAGGGCATGCTGCTGATCGACATGTACGAGCAGTGGGCGGCGCGCGAGGCGCCCGACCCCTCCGCCCTCGACTCGCTCGAGAAGCCCCAAGTGGAGCGGGCCATCCAGTGGTGGAAGAAGTTGCGCCTGTAGGCTGGGCGTTGGGCGCGGTCCTTGTCCCGCGCTAACCCACGCCGAACGCTGAACGCTCAACGTAGACCGGGTTGTGTTACATTGCATCGCATGCATACGACTCGCGCGTATTTTTTTGGCTATTTTTGGTTCTCAAGCGCCCCCGGCGGTAGAGAGATCTGAGCGTACCCAGAAAACGACGCGACCGAACTCCCCAAGAAACCGCCGGACCCCCGGCGGTTTTTTTATGCCCGAATTTTTCCCGAATCCCGAGAGGAGCACGCAATGAACGCCAAAGCCACCGCCCCCAGCGATACCTGGTATGCGCACCCCGTCGACAAGACCAGCCAGACCGACGACGAACGCATCAAGGACATCACCGTGCTGCCGCCTCCCGAACACCTGATCCGCTTCTTCCCGATCCGGGGCACGGCCGTGGAATCGCTCATCACCGGTACCCGCCGCAACGTCCACAACATCATGGCCGGCAAGGACGACCGGCTGCTGGTGGTGATCGGTCCCTGTTCCATCCATGACCCGGGCGCGGCACTGGACTACGCCGGCCGGCTGAAGGAGGCGCGCACCCGGTTCAGCGGCACGCTCGAGGTCGTGATGCGCGTCTATTTCGAAAAGCCCCGCACGACGGTGGGCTGGAAGGGATTGATCAACGATCCGTACCTCGACGAGAGCTTCCGCATCGACGAAGGCCTGCGCATCGCCCGCCAGCTGCTGATCGAGATCAACCGGATGGGACTGCCGGCGGGCAGCGAATTCCTGGACGTGATTTCCCCCCAGTACATCGGCGACCTGATTTCCTGGGGCGCGATCGGTGCCCGCACCACCGAAAGCCAGGTGCATCGTGAACTGGCGTCGGGCTTGTCGGCGCCGATCGGATTCAAGAACGGCACGGACGGCAACATCCGCATCGCCACCGACGCGATCCAGGCGGCGGCGCGCGGCCATCACTTCCTGTCCGTGCACAAGAATGGGCAGGTGGCGGTCGTTCAAACCAACGGCAACAAGGACTGCCACGTGATCCTGCGCGGCGGCAGGACGCCCAACTATGACGCGGCCAGCGTCGCAGCCGCGTGCAGGGACCTGGAAGCGGCCCGGCTGCCTCCCGCCCTGATGGTGGACTGCAGTCATGCCAACAGCAGCAAGCAGCACGACCGGCAGGTCGAGGTGGCGCGCGAGGTCGCCGCCCAGGTCGCCAAGGGCTCGCGCAGCGTGTTCGGGGTCATGGTCGAAAGCCATCTCAAGCCCGGCGCACAGAAGTTCATCGCCGGCAAAGACGACCCGGCGAGCCTGGAATACGGCAAGAGCATCACGGACGCCTGCCTGGGATGGACGGAATCGTTGCAGGCTTTGGAACTTTTGTCCGAAGCGGTGAAGGCCCGGCGTTCACGCTGAAGAAATTCGGTAAGCGCGGTTTACTATTTGTAACTGATAGCCTATATTTGTTTCTATTGCGGCGAGCTCTCACGTGGCCGCAGGAAACAGATGTCCATCGAACTTCCCGTCTTGCGAGTGGGTCTCGCCGGCTTTTCCGCCGAGCAGCAGGATCAGCTGAGCGCCCTGCTGGAACTAGCGTCCTCGGTCAGTTGGCAAGTCGCCAGGCTTGCCGAGGCCGACGTCTGGTGCGTCAACGGGGCCCGCGTGCGGGTGCTTCGCGACAGCACGATCAGCGTCGATTGCGTCGAGCCGGCGGGCCGCTCGCTGCAATTGGACCTGCGCGAGGTGGACCGGCCGGTTGCCTTTGCCGTGCCGCTGCCCCGGGACTTCAAGCCCTTGTACACGTTCGAGCCCGGCTCCGCTTCCAGCGTGGGCTCGATCCTGCAAAAATTCGAGGCCTGGATGCGCCCTCTGCTGGCCCAGTTCTGTCTCGCCTCTTGCATTCTCGAGCAGGAAAGCGTCCTGGGTCCCGGCATCCATCATGTCAGCGCGGAAGGCGTATTGATCGCCGTGGTCAACATGCGGGGCGAAACGGGCGTGCTGCCCACCGCGGGTCCGTTCGAATTCGAGAACGCGATGTGGGAGCGCCTTCCGGCGACCGCTGGCGCGATCCCCGAGCATTTCGTGCGCAGCAGCCTGTCGCAGCTGATGTGGCAATTCGCCACGCGCACGCGGCGCGACGTATTGCCCGCGCGCTATCGCACGGGTCTCCTGTTTTTCCGCCGGCCCCCGCGCTTGCCGCCACGGCTGATGAGGGATTCGCACTTGTTGCTGCTCAGGGAGCTGGCCTGCGCTCCGGGCGATTTCGACGCTTTGCAGCAGCGCACCGGACTCGAGGGCCATGCGCTGGCGCGCGACCTCGCCGCTCTCTACTACGTCGGAGCCATCACGAGCAACCCGAAGCGCGCCGCGTTGCTGCCGGTGCGCGCAGCCGCCGATCCGGCGGCTGCCCAACAGCACAGCGGCCTGCCGTCTGGTATGGGCCGGGAAGCGGCGGCCAAAGTGCCGCGCAATCCGCGTGCCCTGCTGGACGCGACGGCACCGGCTCCGCTCTAGAGCTGCCGCGGCTCGAGCCCCGGCCACACCAGCGGGCGAGCTGAACCGTCCGGATAACCCATCGGTATCCCACAAACGGGTGAGGGACAAATCGCAGGTTTTGTTACACCATGGACGTTCCGGACCCCGTTTTTTCATCCCGGCGGACGGAGAAGGACGTTCCCCCCAATGACTCTAGCAGAGCTCGAGCGCGACGCAGCCGAAGAGCAGCCGATCCTTTGGCTGGGCATGGCAGGCTTTTCTCCGCAGCAACGCACGGACCTTGCGGCTTTTCTGTCGCGGCGCTCCGGCCTGTCCCGCTGGCGCGTTTGCGCGTTCGGCGAAGCGGACGCGTGGTGGGTCAACGGCGCCAAGGTGCGCGTCATGCCCGACGGCAACCTG
>DATMBW010000013.1:0-7815 GCA_035559095.1 Ramlibacter sp. | reverse complement strand
ATCTCCGGCTTGGGCTCGCCGACGCTGACGCCGCCGATTCCATAACCGGGGAAGTCCATCTCGACCAGCGCCGCCAGCGATTCCTCGCGCAGGTGTTCGTACATTCCGCCCTGCACGATGCCGAACAGGGCGTTGGGATTGGCCAGCCGCGCGAACTCCGCCTTGCAGCGCAGCGCCCAGCGCCGGCTCAGCTCCATGGAATACCGCGCCTCGGCCTCGGTGGTGATATGGCCGTTGGTGTCGTAGGGCGTGCATTCGTCGAACTGCATGACAATGTCGCTGTTGAGCAGGGTTTGGATCTGCATCGATCCCTCGGGCGTGAGGAACAGCTTGTCGCCGTTCACGGGCGAGGCGAACTTCACGCCCTCCTCGCTGATTTTTCGCATCTCGCCCAGGCTCCACACCTGGAAGCCGCCCGAGTCGGTGAGGACCGGTTTGTGCCAGTTTTCGAACCGGTGCAGGCCGCCGAACTGTTTGATCACGTCCAGGCCCGGGCGCATCCACAAGTGGAAGGTGTTGCCCAGGATGATCTGCGCGTCCATTTCTTCCAGCGACCGGGGCGTGACGCCCTTGACGGTGCCGTAGGTGCCCACCGGCATGAAGATCGGCGTTTCCACCACGCCGTGGTTCAGGGTCAGGCGGCCACGGCGGGCGCGGCCGTCGGTCTGGAGCAGTTCGAAGGAGAGCATCGAGTTCAGTTGGCGCGGGCCAGCAGCATCGCGTCGCCATAGCTGAAGAAGCGGTAGCGTTGCGCGATGGCGTGGCCATACAGGTCCATGAGGGAATCGTAGCCGGCAAATGCGCTCACCAGCATCAGCAGGGTTGATCGCGGCAGGTGGAAATTGGTGACCAGCCGGTCCACGGCCCGGAAAGCGAAGCCGGGCGTGATGAAGATATCGGTGTCGCCGCTCGCCCGGCCCGTGAGCGCCCACGATTCCAGCGTGCGAACGGTGGTGGTCCCCACCGCGACCACGCGGCCGCCACCCTGGCGCGTTTGCGCGACGGCCTGCTGCGTCGCCGGCGGCACCTGGTACCACTCGCTGTGCATCCTGTGTCCCGCCAGGTCTTCGGTCCTGACCGGCTGAAAGGTGCCGGCGCCCACGTGCAGGGTGACACTGGCGCGCCGCACGCCCCGCGCATCCAGTTGCGCGAGCAGCGCGTCGTCGAAGTGCAGTGCCGCCGTGGGCGCCGCCACCGCGCCGGGATGCCGGGCGAAGACGGTCTGGTAGCGCTCGGCGTCTTCGGCGGTATCGCCATGTTCGATGTAGGGCGGCAGCGGAACGTGGCCGTGCCGCTCCATCAGGGCATAAGGGTCGTCGCTCAAGGCGAAGCGAAATAGGGGTCCCCCTTCGTCGGGCCAGCGGCCGCGCAGGATCGCGGTGAAGCCGCCTTGCATGCGCAGCCCGGTGCCGGGCGTCGGCTTCTTGCTCACCTTCATGTGGGCCGCGACTTCCCCCCCGCCGAGCACGCGTTCGATCAGCAGTTCCACCTTGCCGCCGGTCGGCTTCTCGCCGAACAGGCGGGCCTTGACCACCTTCGTGTCGTTGAACACCAGCAGGTCGCCCGCTTCGAGCAGACCCGGCAGGTCACGGAAGATGCGATCGGCGGGCTTCGGCCCGGTCCCATCGAGCAGGCGCGAAGCGCTGCGCTGCGCGGCGGGATGCTGGGCGATCAGTTCGGGCGGCAGGGCGAAATCGAAGTCGCCGAGGGTGAAGGTGCGCATGCTTGAGGGTCGGACGGGACCCGTTCCAAGTGGAGGGAATGAGACAGGCAGAATTGTCCCATGCCCGACACCAAGTCGCCGTCCGCGCCTCGGAAACCGCCGGGCCGCCCCAAGGTTTCCGATCCCCCCCGGGGCGCGGACGCCGCATCGCGGCGGCCTGGAGGCCCACACGCGGCCCTGATCAAACTCGGTCTCGAGCGCGATATCGACCTGGCGCTGCACCTGCCGCTGCGCTACGAGGACGAAACACGGATCGTAAAGCTGCGCGACGGCCGCGAAGGCGACACCGCGCAGATCGAGGCGACGGTCACCGCCTGCGACATCGTGTACCGCCCGCGCCGGCAACTGATGGTCACCGTGGACGACGGCAGCGACACCTGCGTGCTGCGCTTTTTCAGCTTCTATCCCTCCCAGCAAAAAGCATTGGCCGTTGGCACCCGATTGCGCATTCGCGGCGAGCTCAAAGGGGGTTTTCTCGGCTGGCAGATGGTCCACCCTTCGTTCAAGCCGGCCGGCGGCGAATTGCCGGCGGCCCTGACGCCGGTGTATTCCACCGTCGCCGCGCTGCCCCAGGCCTACTTGCGCAAGGCAGTGCTGGGCGCGCTGGCGCGGGCCGATCTTTCGGACACTCTGCCTCCCGGCGTCACCCAGGCCTTGCGGCCGACCGTGTGGGGCTTGCGCGAAGCCCTGGAATTCCTGCATCAACCGGCGCCCGACGTGCCGCTCGCCGCGCTGGAAGATCGCAGCCATCCGGCATGGCAGCGCCTGAAGGCCGAGGAACTGCTGGCGCAGCAGTTGTCGCAGCTGCAAAGCAAACGCGAACGGGAATCGCTGCGGGCGCCGGCAATGGCGGCGCAGCCGGGCGGGCTGCATGAGCTGCTGCTGGCGGCGCTGCCGTTTCGGCTGACGCGGTCCCAGCGGCGCGTGGGCGGCGAGATCGCCCGGGACGTGGGGCGCAGCGTGCCGATGCACCGCCTGCTGCAAGGCGACGTGGGGTCCGGCAAGACCGTGGTGGCGGCGCTGGCCGCAGCCATCGCCATCGATGCCGGCTGGCAATGCGCCCTGATGGCGCCCACGGAAATCCTGGCGGAGCAGCATTTCCGTAAATTGATCGGCTGGCTGGAGCCGCTGCTCGCGCCCAGGGGGCTGCGCGTGGCCTGGCTCACCGGCAGCCAGAAGAAGAAGGAACGCACGGAAATGCTGTCGCTGGTGGCCAGTGGCGAGGCCGCGCTGGTGGTGGGCACGCATGCGGTCATCCAGGACCAGGTGCAGTTCAAGAGCCTCGGCCTGGCCGTCATCGACGAGCAGCATCGTTTCGGCGTGGTCCAGAGACTGGCTTTGCGGGCCAAGATGAACCATGACCCAGAGCAGGCGAGCACCAGCACCTCGAAGGAAATCCGCGCACAGCGCGAGCCTCATATGTTGATGATGAGCGCGACGCCGATCCCCCGCACGCTGGCGATGAGCTATTACGCCGACCTTGATGTATCGACTATCGATGAGCTGCCGCCGGGGCGTACCCCAGTCGTTACCAAGCTGATCGCCGACAGCCGCCGCGACGAAGTGACCGAGCGCATCCGGGCCCAGGTGGCCAGCGGTCGCCAGGTGTACTGGGTCTGCCCGTTGATCGAGGAAAGCGAAGCGCTGGACCTGACCAATGCGCGCGCGACGCACGAGGCGCTGAGCGCGGCGCTGCCCGGCGTCATGGTCGGCCTGCTGCACTCGCGCATGCCGCCGGCGGAAAAAAGGGCCGTGATGCAGCTGTTCACCGGCGGCCAGATGGGCGTGCTCGTCTCCACCACAGTGATCGAGGTGGGTGTGGATGTGCCCAACGCTTCGCTCATGGTGATCGAACACGCCGAGCGCTTCGGCCTGTCGCAACTGCACCAGTTGCGTGGGCGCGTCGGCCGTGGCGCGTCGGCGTCGGCCTGCGTGCTGCTGTACTCGGCGGCAGAGGGCGGCCGGCTGGGCGAAACCGCCCGCGCCCGGCTCAAGGCAATGGTTGAAACTGCCGACGGCTTCGAGATCGCGCGGCGCGATCTGGAGATCCGCGGACCCGGCGAGTTCCTGGGCGCTCGCCAATCGGGAGCGCCGCTGCTGCGTTTTGCCGACCTTGCGACCGACACGGCGCTGCTCGATTGGGCCCGCCAGCTCGCGCCGCTGATGCTCGATCGCCATGCCGGACTGGCCCGGCAGCACACGGCGCGCTGGTTGGGTGGAAAATCAGACTACCTCAAGGCCTGACCCAAGAATTCCCTGATGACGCTTACCGAGCTCAAATATATTGTTGCCGTCGCCAGAGAGAAGCACTTCGGCAAGGCCGCGGAGGCGTGCTTCGTCTCCCAGCCGACGCTGTCGGTGGCGATCAAGAAGCTCGAGGACGAGCTGGAGGTCAAGCTGTTCGAGCGCAGCGCCAACGAGGTGACCGTGACGCCCCTGGGCGAGGACATCGTGCGGCAGGCGCAGAGCGTGCTGGAGCAGGCGGCCAGCATCAAGGAGATCGCCAGGCGGGGCAAAGACCCGCTGGCCGGCCCGCTCAAGCTGGGCATCATCTACACGATCGGCCCTTACCTGCTGCCCGACCTGGTGCGCCAGGCCATCGAACGAACGCCGCAGATGCCGCTGATGCTGCAGGAAAACTTCACCGTGAAGCTGCTGGAGATGCTGCGCACCGGCGATATCGACTGCGCCATCATGGCCGAGCCTTTTCCGGACACGGGGCTGGCGGTGGCCCAACTCTACGACGAGCCGTTCCTTGCCGCCGTGCCCAGCAGCCATCCGCTGGCCGCGAAGAAATCGGTCACGTCCCAGGAGCTCAAGAGCGAAACCATGCTGCTGCTAGGCACCGGCCATTGTTTCCGCGACCACGTCCTGGAGGTGTGCCCGGAGTTCGCGCGCTTTTCCAGCGACGCCGAAGGCATCCGCAAGAGCTTCGAGGGTTCGTCGCTGGAAACGATCAAGCACATGGTGGCCGCCGGCATGGGCGTCACGCTGGTGCCGCGTCTTTCGGTCCCAAGGGAGGCGCTCGAATCGCGGCCCGCGCGGCGCAAGGAAGACGAGGGCTACATCAGATACATTCCGTTCGACGGCGATCCTCCGACCCGCCGCGTCGTGCTGGCCTGGCGCCGCAGCTTCACCCGCTATGAAGCGATTGCCGCGCTGCGCAACGCGATCTACGCCTGCGAACTGCCCGGCGTCAAGCGCCTGTCCTGAGCGGTGTCGAAGGGCGTGTCCTGAATTCTGACGTTTGCGTGTCCCGAACCATGAAAGAAATGAAAGAGCTGTACCAGCCCGGAATATTCGAAGGCGTGCCCGCGGTCGCCCGCTATGTGCGGTTCAAACTCGCCGAGACCGGCGTTGATGCGCAAGCCATCAAGGACGCGTTGTGCCGGCTGTCACCCTTGGCCAACGGCAGCGATGTGGTGGTCGGCATCGGGCCGTCGCTGGTGCAGGCCATGGGCGCCCGGATACCCGGCCTGCATGAGTTTGCCGACATGTCGGGCAATGGCGTCGAGGTTCCCGCCACGCCGGGAACTCTCTGGTGCTGGGTGCGCGGGGACGACCTGGGCGACTTGCTGCACCTGACGCGCCGGGTCCAGCACGCCCTGGCCCCGGTATTCGTGGTGGCCCACGTGGGGGACGCCTTTCGCCATGCGATGGGCGAGAGCGGGCATGGCAAGGACTTGACCGGTTACGAGGACGGTACCGAAAACCCGCAGGGTGCGGCCGCCGAGGAAGCGGCGTTCGTGCAGGGCCGGGGCGAAGGGCTGGACGGCTCGAGCTTCGTGGCCGTGCAACAGTGGCTGCACGACCTCGACGCTTTCGATGCGCTCGCCGGCGACGAGCAGGACCGGCACTTCGGCCGGCGCCGCAGCGACAACGAGGAACTGGACGATTCCCCGACCTGGGCCCACGTCAAGCGCACGGCGCAGGAAAGCTTTGATCCGCAGGCCTTCCTGCTGCGCCGCTCCATGCCCTGGCTGATGAACATGCAGGCCGGCCTGATGTTCGTCGCTTTCGGCAAGTCGCTCCAGGCCTTCGAGGCGCAGATGCGGCGCATGGCAGGACAGGAGGACGGCATCACCGATGCGATGTTCCGAATCTCCAAACCGGTCTCCGGCGCGTACTACTGGTGCCCGCCGATGCGGGACGGCAAGCTGGACCTGAGGCAGCTCGGCCTTTGATGCTGCGCAACCGGATCCGCCTGTACCTGGACCTCGTTCGCTGGAACCGCCCAGCCGGCTGGCTGCTGTTGCTCTGGCCGACGCTCAGCGCCCTGTGGATCGCCGCCCATGGCTTTCCCGGCTGGCAGCTGCTGGCGATCTTCACCCTGGGCACCATCCTCATGCGCAGCGCCGGCTGCTGCGTCAACGACGTCGCCGATCGCGAGTTCGACCGGCACGTCAAGCGGACGGCCCAGCGGCCGGTCACCCGCGGCGCGGTGTCGGTACGGGAGGCCTTGCTCCTCGGTGCCGTGCTGGCGCTGGCCGCGTTCGGCCTGGTGCTGGCCACCAACGCGGCGGCGGTCGCCTGGTCGTTCGTCGCGTTGGCCATTACCCTGGTCTATCCCTACGCCAAGCGCTTCGTTTCCATGCCGCAGGCGGTGCTGGGCGTGGCATTCAGCTTCGGCATCCCGATGGCCTTCGCGGCCGTGCAGTCCAGGGTGCCGCTGTTGGCCTGGGTGCTGCTGCTGGGCAACCTTTTCTGGGTGCTGGCCTATGACACCGAATATGCGATGGTCGATCGCGACGACGACCTGAAGATCGGCATGAAGACCTCGGCCATCACGCTGGGCCGGGCCGACGTGCCGGTGATCATGCTCAGCTACGCGAGTTACCTGTGCATCTGGGCCGTCGCGCTGGCCGGGCGAATCCCGCTGCCCGTGGTGCTGATCACGGTGGCCGTGGCCGCAGCGCAGGCGGTGTGGCATTACTTTCTGATTCGCGAGCGCGACCGCGAAGGCTGCTTCAAGGCCTTCCGCCTGAACCATTGGCTGGGCTTCACGGTGTTCGCCGGCGTCGTGGCCGGCTACGCGCTCAAGTAGCAACCGTCCGCGGTCAGGGCACGGCGGCACCGCCGAATTCGTCGCCCAGTTCCTCGGCGCGCTGGCGCGCCGCATGCAAGGCTTTGATGAACAGCGCCTGGACCCTGTCCTGTTCCATGGAAGTGATGGCCGCGTAGGTGGTGCCGCCCTTGGAGGTCACCCGCTGGCGCAGCACTTCGGGCGGATCTTCGGAAGCCCGAGCGAGTTCGGCCGCGCCGGCGAAGGTTCCCACGGCGAGCTGGTAGGCCTGCTCGCGTGGCAATCCCATTTCGACGCCGGCCTGCGTCATGGCCTCCAGGAAGAAAAACACATAGGCCGGGCCCGACCCCGACAGGGCCGTGACGGCGTCCAGCTGCGCCTCGTCCCGCACCCACAGCGATTCGCCGGTTGTGGCGATGACCTGTTCCACCCGCAACTTGTCGGCCGCCGAAACGCCCGGCCTGGCGTACAGCGCCGTCATGCCCTTGCCGACCAGGGCCGGTGTGTTGGGCATGGAGCGCACGATGCGTTGCGTGCCCAGCCATCCGGCGATGCTGTCGGATCGGATGCCCGCGGCCACGCTCAGGTGAAGCGCCTTTGCCGTGTGGGCCCGCGCCTGGGCGGCGGCCTCGCCGAAGGTCTGGGGCTTGACGGCCCAGACCACCAGGCCGGCGCGTTGCAGCGCCGCGCCGGCGCGCTCCTGGGCCGCGATGCCGAACTGGGCCTGGAGCTTGTCGCGCGCGGGGGCGAAGGGCTCCACCACTTCGATCTCGCTGGAAGGTAGGCCCTGGCGGATCAGGCCGCCGATGATGGCGCTGCCCATGTTGCCGCCGCCGATGAAGGCGATGGGCTGTTGCAAAGGGGGCGCAGTCTTGCTGGTCATGGCCGCAGTCTATCGCTGTGAGCGGCCCAAGGTCTGCAAGAATCGGCGCATGAACCGCCAGCAACTGATTGCGCAACTCGCCCGGCCCGTCACTTACGACGTCGCGATCATCGGCGGCGGCGCCACCGGCTTGGGCGTGGCGCTGGACGCCGCGGCGCGCGGCTTTTCGGTGGTTCTGGTGGAATC
>DATMBW010000012.1:0-2453 GCA_035559095.1 Ramlibacter sp. | reverse complement strand
CCGCCGCGCGGCTGAGCACCGCGGCCTCGACCTCGCTGAGGGCCCAGCAGCTCGCGTAGCGGGGCTCGCCGTCGAGCATCGACATCTCGCCGACCACGGCCCCTTCCTTGATGACGGCCAGCCGGGCGGTGTCGCCTGGCTCCTGCTGGTCCGCCGCCGCGACGCCGATCCTGCGCTTGCCCACGTCCACCGTTCCGCGCAACAGCAGCATCATCCAGTCGCTGGCCTCGCCCTCGGCGATCAGCAGTTGGCCCGGTTGCGCCCGCACCAGCAGCATGTTGGCGCCCAACAGGTCCGCTTCGGCCGGGGTGAAATCCCGCAGCAGTGCCGAAATCTCCAGCAGTTCGCCGCGCGACGACAGCCTTTCGCAGGGCCCGGCCAGTTCCAGGCCCCGGGCGCGCAGCTGCTCTTCGACAATGCGGTTGGGCATAACCTAACGCAACTGCGCCAGCCACTGCCCGATTTCCTCGGCGGCGGCGTCGGTGGCCGCGGCCAGCGCCCGCACGCCGCCGGGCGCATCCGGTGTGTGCGCGGGCTGTCGAGCCACGAAACTGCGCTGGGCCAGCAGCCTTTCGCCGGCCGGCGTGCTGTCCATCACGGTGGCCCGCAGCCGCAGCAAGCCCCAGCTCTGCTCTTGCGATTCGAAGAGCTGCGAGAACTCCTCCAGGTCGATGCGCAGGACACGCGGCGCCACGCCGCCGTTGCGCGCCAGCGCTGCGCTTTCGCCCAGGTCGAGCACGGCGCGCTCGCGCGCCAGTTGCTGGCGCAGCCGCTGGCGAATGAGCTGGGGCGGCGGCGCGCTCCAGCGGGCATGGGCGTAGGGCCGCAACTGGTTGGGGTCGGCGTAAGCCAGGCGGTAGAGCACTGCCGAGCCGTCCAGCGCTCCCGACGCGTCGATATCGGCCAGCACCAGCGTCGGCTGGGCTGGCTGCCGCGCGGCGGCCAGCACCGTCGCGCCCGGCCCGAAGTCGTACAGCGTGGCTCGAACCGGCTTGTCGGGGGTTGCGCACCCTGCGATGCCCACCACGAGCGCCATCGCACCCAGTGCCGCCGCCAGATGGCGCGTCATTTGGACGCTCCCGGGGCCACGAAGCCCGGCTCGCCGGGCCCCGGCGTAACGGGCCCGGCGCCAAAAATCAGCGACTGCGGGTTGTCCTCGATCGTGGTCACGGTTCGACGGAGCTGGCGCACGGCGCGGGAGGTTTCCTCGCTCGCGCGGTTAATGCGCGGCAGGGTCGCCGCGTTGAACGAGTCCGCGGCATGCGACAGCGCCTGCGAGCCTTCGGCCAGCCGGTCCATGGGGCCGTCCTTGCCGTTCAGCCGGCGCGCGGTCTGACCGAAGTCGACCGCTGTCTTTTCGAGCTCGTCCGCGCTGCTGCGCACCGCGCGCAGCGTGGTCGACGCTTCGGCCAGGGCCGGATCGACCCGCTTGGCCACTGTCGAATCGAGGCGCCGCGCCAGGCGGCTCGCATCGTTCGCCGCGCTATCGAGATTGTCCAGCGCGCTGCTGAAGCGGCGCTGGTTCTCATCGCCCAGCAGCTGGTTGACCCGCCCCGCCACCTGCTCTACCCGCTCCAGGATCACCTCGCCCTTGGCAGTGAGCTTGGCCAGCAGGCTGGGATTGAGCGGGATGCGCGGCGGATGGTCGTTGTCGCTCACGAGGCGCTGCGCCGGTTTTCCCGTGTCGTCGAGCTGGACGAAGGCCAGGCCGGTGATGCCCTGGTAGCTCAGCGTCGCGAACGTGTCGGTGGTGACCGGCGCATCGCCGTCGATCTCCAGGCGCAGCAGCACGTTGCCTTGCGCCTTGGGATCGAATCCGATCGAGGCCACCTTGCCCACGTCGACGCCGCGATAACGCACCGGCGCCTGTGCCTGCAGCCCGGTCACCGTCTCGCGCGTGGAAATCTCATAGATGTCGCGCACGCCGGTGTCGCGCGTGAGCCAGGCCGCCAGCACGACCAGCAGCACGGTGACCGCCACCACAAAGATGCCGGCGGCGATCGCATGAGCTTTGTTTTCCATGGAGTTTCCTTTCTACACGGCAAATGGATACTCGCGCAACAACTCCATTGCGCGCTGACCCCGCTCGCCGAGGAAAAAATCGTGGATGAAAGGGTGCTGGAAGGCGATCACATCCTTGGGCGCGGCGGCCACGATCACCCGCTTGTCGGCCAGCACCGCGATCCGCGTGGACAGCTCGAACAGCGTGTCCAGGTCGTGCGTGACCATGACGACCGTCAGTTCCAGGTCGCGGTGCAGCGAACGCAGCAGCGTCACGAAGGCATCGGAGCTGTCGGGGTCCAGGCCGGCGGTGGGCTCATCGAGCAGCAGCAGGGGGGGATCCATGATCAGGGCGCGGGCGAGGGCCGCTCGCTTGATCATCCCCCCCGACAAATCGGCCGGCATCTTCTGCGCATCCTCGGGCTTGAGTCCGACCATCTGCAGCTTCACCA
>DATMBW010000011.1:0-10138 GCA_035559095.1 Ramlibacter sp. | reverse complement strand
GATTTGAGGAAGCCTGCTCCTAGTACGAGAGGACCGGAGTGGACGCACCTCTGGTGTATCGGTTGTCACGCCAGTGGCATTGCCGAGTAGCTAAGTGCGGAAGAGATAACCGCTGAAAGCATCTAAGCGGGAAACTCGTTCTAAGATGAGATCTGCCGGGGCCTTGAGCCCCCTGAAGAGTCGTTCTAGACCAGGACGTTGATAGGTCAGGTGTGGAAGCGCAGTAATGCGTTAAGCTAACTGATACTAATTGCTCGTGCGGCTTGACCCTATAACTTTGATCGTTCGATCAAGGTGTTATGCCAAGTGACGCAATCCAAATTGAAAAGCTGATTTGCTCTATGAATTGGTTGTTTTGACCCATGGTCAAGACGACGACAAGTTATGCCTGATGACCATAGCGAGGTGGTACCACTCCTTCCCATCCCGAACAGGACAGTGAAACGCCTCTGCGCCGATGATAGTGCGGGTTCCCGTGTGAAAGTAGGACATTGTCAGGCTCTTACAGCCCGAAAGGCCCAGCAGAAATGCTGGGCCTTTTGTTTTTTTGCCGAGCGTCTTTACGCGTTGAGGATGGCGTCACCGGAGCGCACCGCGGCGCCGGAGCGGACCAGGTCGGCCGCGAGCTGCTCGATCCAGGCGGCGAGGTCGACGTTCGAAAACCAGCGCTCGTGCACCAGGGCGAAATAGGGCGTGGCGGCTGCCCACTGCGCAAACTCGGCCACGCGCAGGCGCTGCAGCTCCAGCAGCTTGAACTTCAAAAGGACTTTCGCGGCATGCGAGGCATGTCTTGCCGGATCGCGCACAAAGCTGTCGAGCCGGCGCCGCGCGTTGTCCAGCGATTGCGCGACTTGCGTGAAAACCTTTCCGTGTCCCGGTACGACCAATAGTGGCCTGAGCGACTCGATCAGGTCCAGCGTTTTCGCCACTTCGTCGAAAGCGTGCTCGCCTTCGAGCTCCTGGAACACGACGCCGAAACCGTTTTCCCAAAGCGCGTCGGCGGAGATCAGGGTCCGTGATTGCGGCTCGAACAGGATGACCGAGTGCGGATCGTGTCCCGCGGCGGCATGCACTTGCCATTGCCGATCGCCGAGGGCGACTTCGGTCCGCGGCTCGAGCAGGCCTTCGATGCGAAAGCGCGGACACTGCTGCCCGGTGGGCACGTAGGTTAGCGCGACCGGATCCCAATCGCGCACTTGCGCGGCCAGCCCGGGTGGGATGCGCGTCTCGACGGCCTCGTACGCCGACTGCAGCGCGGCGTTGCCGCCGCAGTGGTCGCTGTGCAAATGCGTGTTCAAGAGCAGATCGAGCGGCCGCCCGCCCAACGCCTGACGCACCAGCGCCACAGTCTGGTCCGCATGCGTGCAATATCCGCTGTCGACGAGGGCAGATCGATCGGCGCCCCGCAACAGCACGCCGTTGCTCGACAGCCATCCGCGCTCGAACACCGTGAGGCCTGGCGGAAGGTGCGGGGTATCGGTCATGCGAAAAGTCTGATCCACAAGCAATGCGCGCGCCCTATTTGGTGCGCAGCTCGCGGCGCAGGATCTTGCCCACGTTGGTCTTGGGCAGGTCGTCGCGAAACTCGACGTACTTGGGCACCTTGTAGCCGGTGAAGTTCTGCCGGCAGTACTTCGCCACGTCGTCTTCGGAAAGCGTGGGGTCGTTCTTGACCACGAAGACCTTGATCGCTTCTCCCTGCTTTTCGTCGGGGACGCCGATCACCGCGCATTCGACGACACCCGGGCACAGCGAAATGACGTTCTCCAGCTCATTCGGGAAAACGTTGAAACCGCTGACCAGGATCATGTCCTTCTTGCGATCGACGATCTTGGTATAGCCCACCTTGTCCATGATGCCGATGTCGCCGGTGCGCATGAAGCCGTCGGCCGTGAAGGCCTTTTCGTTTTCGGCCGGCTGGCGGTAATAGCCGCGCGTCACGTTGGGGCCCTTGATGCAGATTTCCCCCGGCTGGCCAATCGGAACGCTGTTTCCGTCGTCGTCCTTGATCGCCAGCTCGATGCTCGGCAGCGGCAGCCCGATGGTCCCGGTAAATTCCTTGCTGACCACCACGTTGTTGGTGCCGATCGCGCAGGTCTCGCTCATGCCCCAGCCCTCGACCATGGCGCAGCCCGTGACCTGCTGCCAGTGCCTGGCCGTACCCTCGGACGCCGCCATGCCGCCGGCTTGCGACAGGCACAGCTGCGAAAAATCGACGGTCTTGAACTGAGGATGCTGCAGCAGCGCGTTGAACAGGGTATTGACCGCTGGGAACAGGTGAAATGGCCGCTTCCTGAGCACCTGGACGAACTTGCCGAAGTCGCGCGGATTCGGAATCAAGGTCAGATGCGAGCCCCAGCGGATGGCCAGCAGGCACAAAGTGAGCGCGAAGATGTGGTACAGCGGCAGGGCGGCGATGCTGTTGGTCTTGCCGACGTCGCCGATGCGCCTGAGGGCGGGCGTGAACCATGCCTCCGCCTGCAGGATGGCAGCCACGATATTGCGATGGGTCAACTCCGCGCCCTTGGACAATCCCGTCGTTCCACCGGTGTACTGCAGGAAGGCCAGCGAATCGAGCGTCTGCGCGCCCGGCTTGAGTGTCATCGACGTGCCCTGCGCGATGGCGCGGTTGAACGGGGTCACCGCGCGGCCATCGGACAGCGGCAGCTTGTACGCGGGAACCATCTTGGCCAGATGCCGCACCGCGAACGTGATCCACATGCCGAACCAGAATCCCAGCAGGTCGCCCATGGAAGCCATGACGACGTGCTTGACGGGCGTGCGGTCGACGATTTCTTCCAGCACGTTGGCGAAGTTTTCAAGGATGACGATCACCGTCGCGCCCGAGTCCTTGAGCTGGTGCTCGAGTTCGCGCGCGGTGTACAGCGGATTGACGTTCACGCAGGTATAGCCCGCCCGCAGCACCGCGGCCATCGTCACCGCGAACTGCGGGATATTGGGCAGCATGATGGCGACGCGCGCGCCCGGCTCGAGCCCTTGAGCCTGCAGCCATGCCCCCAGGGCGGCGGACAGCTCGTCCAGTTGCCCGTAGGTCATCCACCGCTCCATGCACACCGAGAATGGCCGGGAGGCGTTCTTCTTGAACGATTCCTCCAGCAACTGCGTCAGCGAGCCGTATTGTTCCGGATCGACCTCGTGGGGAACGCCCTCGGGGTAGCTCTTGAGCCAGTGCTTTTCCATTCGATTCTCCTTGGGCAGCGATTGTCGAAGGAGTCGCCCGCGATCGTTAGGGGGCTTGTCCTAAGGTGCGGGCCAATTCCGTCTCGCACGCGACAAGGCCGGCGTCGAACAACAGCGTCATCAGAGCCGCCTCGCGCACCTCGATCGTATCCAGGAACTCCTCGGCTCCACCGGGGCGCCGGGCCATGGCGCCGAACGTGTCGAAGCCGCATTCCAGGAAGCGCTGCAGCGCGCCGAGCCCCGCCGCCGCGGCCGGCCCGCGCATCATCTTGAGCATCATGCGCAGGCCCTTGGTGCGGGTGAGCCTGGCCATTTGCTGGCCGATACCGAGCACGACCCGCAGCTGCCCCTCGCGGTCCGGCCGGCGGCCCACCTCGCGCCAGGCGGCGACATAGCGCTGCGCCGCGGCGCCACCATGCGTCAGCCACGCAACCGCCATGGCCTGATCCAGTTCCTCGGTTAGCGCATGCAGTTCGGCCAGGGCGACCGCCGTGCCCGCCACCTGGTCCGGGAACAGCCGCTCGATCGCGCCAGCGATGCGCGCGAACTGCGCGTCCCGCTCGGCATAGTCCTTGTCGCTATAGAGCTCCATCAGGAAAAACCGCGCGGCGTCGGCGTAGGGCCCGCCGTCCAGCAGATCCGCGTAAGTGCCCGCGAAGCGCCGCGACTGCACACGCTTGACTTCACCAAGCGCCGCGCCAAGCGGCGGGCTGGCTGCCACGGCTTGCCTCAGCTGCGCCACCTGCGCGACTGCATTGCGTATTCTTCTTGCGGCTTCCATGCAAACCCCGAGTCTATCTAGGCGCGGCGCTCTACAGCCGGCTTGGCGGCCCGTGCGATAGTCGGGCGATGCGAAGACGGAGCTTGTTGAAGCTGGGCGCAATGTCCGCGGCGGCCCTGCTCGTGGCCGGTGGCATGTTGACCCTCCTGGAGCCGGGGCTGCGAGGCGGCAAGCTATCGGCCGGGGGACGCCTGGTTTTTTCCGGCGCGGGCCGGGCACTGCTCGATGGCAGCCTGCCGGCCGGCGGCGACGCGCGGCAACGCGCCGTTGAAGGGCTGCTGGTGCGCATCGAAGCGCTGGTCGCCGCGTTGTCGCCGCACGACCAGTCGGAGTTGTCCCAATTGCTGGCGGTGCTGGCCAGCGCCGGCGGCCGGCGCGCCATGGCGGGACTCGGCCAGCCCTGGGAGAGCGCCTCCGTCGATGACATCCAGCAGGCCCTGCAATCGATGCGCGTATCGGGCATCAGCCTGCGCCAGCAGGCCTACCAGGCCTTGCACGACATCGTGAGCAGCGCCTATTTTTCCGACGCGGGGACGTGGAGCCTGTTGGGCTACCCGGGCCCGCTCAAGATCTGAAAGCGGGCCGATGAGCAGTCTGCAAGACCCGATTCGAGAAGGGCTCAAGCGCGGCTGGAAGGTCGCGGGCGGCCCGCACGCGGAAGTGCCGCGCCGGATCGCATGCGACGTGGCCATCATCGGCTCGGGCGCGGGCGCCGGCATCACCGCGGAGCTGCTGGCGAAGGCCGGCCTCAAAGTGGTCATCATCGAAGAAGGGCCGTTGAAGAGCAGCACCGACTTCAATCAGCGCGAAGCCGAGGCTTACCCGTCGCTCTACCAGGAAAGCGCGGCGCGCAAGACCGAAGACAAGGCGATCAACATCCTGCAGGGACGCTGCGTGGGCGGCTCCACCACCGTCAACTGGACCAGCTCGTTTCGCACGCCTGCGCCAACGCTCGATTACTGGCGCGAGCACTTCGGCCTGGAAAGCTTTTCCAACGATGCGCTCGCGCCTTACTTCGAGCAAGCCGAACGCCGCCTCAACATCGGCCCCTGGCTGACGCCACCCAACGAGAACAACGACCTGCTGCGCCGCGGCGCCGCCAAGCTGGGGATCGCCGCGGCCGCCATCTCCCGCAACGTCAAGGGCTGCTGGAACCTCGGGTCGTGCGGCCTGGGATGTCCGACCAACGCCAAGCTGTCGATGCTGGTGACCACGATTCCCGCGGCATTGGAGCAAGGCGCCATGTTGCTGGTGGAAACGCGGGCGCAGCGCTTCGAGCTCGCGAACGGCAAGATCCGCGCGCTGCTCTGTGGTCCGGTCACGGCCAATGGCGCTCCCGCCTCGGCGGTGGCCGAGCCCACGACCGTGCTGGCGCGGCACTACGTGCTCGCGGCGGGCGCCATCAATTCACCGGCTGTGCTGCTGCGATCGGGGGCGCCGGACCCGCACGGTCGCCTGGGCGTGCGTACCTTCCTGCATCCGGTCGTGATGTCGGCGGCCATGATGGAGCACAAGGTCGAAGGCTGGTACGGAGCGCCGCAGACCATCTACACCGATCACTTCCTGGAAACCCAGCCCATCGACGGGCCGATCGGGTTCAAGCTGGAAGCGCCGCCGCTGCATCCGGTGATCTTCGCCTCCAGCGTCGTGGGTTTTGGCCGGCAGCAGGCCGAGCTGTTCGGAAAGTTCCCGAACACGCATGTGCTGCTGGCCTTGATGCGCGATGGCTTTCACCCCGGCTCGCCCGGCGGCAAGGTCAAACTGCGCAGCGACGCCACGCCCGTGCTCGACTATCCGCTGAGCGACTTCGTCATGGAAGGCGCGCGGCGCGCTTTGTTCGCCATGGCCGAAATACAGTTCGCGGCCGGCGCCCGTCAGGTGCTTCCCGTGCACGAACTGGCGCGTCCCTATGCCGGGTGGGCCGAGGCGAAACAGGCGATAGCCGGGTTGCCCATGAAGCCGCTGTTGGCCAAGGTCGTCAGTGCGCACGTCATGGGTGGCTGCGGCGCCGCGGCCACCGAGAAGCAAGGGGTGGTGCGGCCCGATGGAGTGCATTGGCAGATCGACAACCTGTCGGTGCACGACGGGTCGATCTTCCCGACCAGCATCGGCGCGAACCCGCAGCTGTCCATCTACGGCATCACCAACCGGCTGGCGCAGGCCCTGACCAAACGCCTGAGCGGTCGGGATGTGGTCCTCGCCTGATGGGGCCGCGTTCGTCGCTGGCCCGGCTGGAGCAGGCCACCACCTTGTTCCTGTTGTCCTGCGCCCTCGGCTGGCTTGCCTGGCACTGGCGCGATTCTCCAGGGACGGCCGCGGCCGGCTTCATCGTGATCACGATGGCGTACTCCGCGTTCCTCGCGATCGAGTTCGTGGCGCTGCGCTTCGTCAACCGCAACGACGCTTCTCCAAGGCCCACCTGGGGCGAGCTCGCGCGTGCCTGGCTGCGCGAGACCGTCATGGCGCCGCGCGTGTTCTGCTGGCGCCAGCCCTTCCGGTGGCGCGAGGTGCCCGACCAGCTCGAAACTTCCTCCGCACTGCCCGCGCGTCGCGGCGCCGTCTTCATCCACGGCTTTGTCTGCAACCGCGGCTTCTGGACGCCGTGGCTGAAGGAGATGCGCGCGCGGGGTCACTCTTTCGTGGCCGTCAACCTGGAACCGGTGTTCGGCTCCATCGACGAGTACGTGCCCATCGTCGAGCACGCCGTGCGGCGGATCACCGAGGCAACCGGCATGGCGCCGGTGCTGGTGTGCCACAGCATGGGGGGCCTGGCCGCGCGCGCCTGGCTGCGCGCGATGTCGGCCGACGAGCGCGTTCACCATGTCATCACCATCGGCTCGCCCCACCATGGGACCTGGCTGGGGCGCTTCAGCCGCATGACCAACGGCCGCCAGATGCGCCTGCAAAGCCAATGGCTGCGGCAGCTGGAACGAGGCTGTGGTCCCCAGCGCAACGCCAACTTCACCTGCTGGTATTCGAACTGCGACAACATCGCGTTCCCGGCGTCCACCGGCAGCCTGGAAGGCGCGGATAACCGTCTGGTTCGGGGCGCGGCCCATGTCGACCTGGGCTTTCACCATCAGGTCATGGCCGAATCGCTGGCCCTCATCGCGGCTGGGTAGCGGAACAAAAGGCGGCCGTCCGCGCAAGATGGGAAGTCGATAGCTCCCCGGCGAGGGAGCCGAAAAAGTGAATTGTTCACACGAAATGCCGGCTCTATTCACCGCCGGCGCGATCGGCGCGCTCCTATGCTCGAAACTTCAAAGATCGGGACAACACATGGAACTGCTTGCGAGCAGCGAAACGGACGGCGTTTCACTAGCGGAAGACGATACCTCGCTGGGCTCGGGCCTGGCCTTGCTGGTGGACGAGTGGGCGCACGGCGTGCTGATCACCACCGTAGCGGGCCGGCTGCTGCACGCCAACCACGCGGCGCGCCTTGAACTGGAGCGCAAGCGGGTGCTGGTGACGCGCGACGACATGCTGCATGTCTGCACTCCAGCCGATGGCAAGACCCTGCAGGAAGCGCTGGCCAAGGTGGCCGAGGGCAAGCGCAGCCTGATCACGCTGGCCGCCGCCGAGGAAGCCCTGGTGACGCTGGCCGTGCTGCCGCTGAAGGCGCAGCAACCCGGCCGCCTGCCCAACGCGGCGCTGCTGTTCGCCCGCGAGTCGGTCTGCGACGCGTTGATGCTGTGCTTCTTCGCCCGCAGCCACGGGCTCACTCCCACCGAGGAGCACGTGCTGGGCATTCTGTGCCAGGGTTTCTCCGCGCCGCAGATCGCGGCGCAGATGCAGGTGGCCGTTTCCACCGTCCGCAGCCACGTGCGCGCCCTGTGCGCCAAGACCCGTTCCAGCGGCGTGCGCCAGCTGGTCAACCGCGTGGCCGTGCTGCCGCCCGTGGCGCAGCCGTTCTGGCTCCAGTCGATGCATTAAGTCACGCCCCAGGCTGCGTTTCCGGCCACTGGGCGGCTCATGCTAGAGTCCGCCTGGATTGGGGGGGACGCCATGAACAAGCCTGGCCTTTCAGCGGACGCGGAGAAGCTGATCGCAGCTTTGAGTCCCGCTTTGCGAACGCTCGCGCTTCGGGGCGCCATCCGCAGCTACCGCAAGAACACCGTCATCATCAACGAGGGAGAAGTCGGTGAAACCCTCTTCGTGCTCCTTCAGGGCAAGGTCAAGGTCTATTCGAATGACGCCGACGGCCGCGAAATCACCTACAACGTGGTCGAACAGGGTGACTACTTCGCCGAGATGTGGCTGGACGGCGGGCCCCGCTCGGCCTCGGTGATGACGCTGGAGCCCAGCGTCTGTTCCATCGTCGGCCGCACGGCGCTGCGCGAACACCTGGCCGAGGAGCCCGAGTTCGCGCTGGATCTGGTCACTCACGTGATCCGCCGTGCCCGCGCGGCGACGGAAACCGCTCGCAACATGGCATTGCTGGACGTCTATGGCCGTGTCGTCGTCATCCTGGAGAGCCAGCATGGCGCCGCCAGGCCCGACGCGCCCATCGCGTTGACGCAGATCACCCACCAGAGCATCGCCAACCGCGTCGGTGCATCGCGCGAGATGGTCAGCCGCCTGCTCAAGGACCTTGAAAAGGGCGGCTACATCGAACTGGGGGTCAAGCGCATCACGCTGTTGAAGAAGCTGCCGGCGAATTGGTAAGGCCGCGCCCGCGCGAGCCTGGCCGAGGGGGAGAACAGAAAATGACCGAGCGCGGACGTGTTCGCAAGCATGATCAAGAACCAGGCTGACCTGGCCCGCGGACGACCAGATAAGTGCTACGCCCACTACCGGCCCACCGACGAAGCGCACAAGGCGTCGGGCATCGCCAACCACGCGTTCTATCTGGCGGCCATGCGCCTCGGTGGCAAATCGTGGGAATCGCTGGGCGCGTTGTGGCTCAAGGCATTCGACAGGCTGCGCGCCCGCGCCACGTTCCTGGACGCCGCCCACGCGACCATGAACGTTGCGGCCGCGCTACATGGAAAGGGGTCGGCGCCCTATGAAGCCCTCAAAGCGGCCTGGAAGAAGGTGAAAGTGCTGGGCTGAAATCCCTGCCACGTACTATCCGGGAATGGAGTGCCCGTTCTGTCACACGGCAAATCCCCAGACCAACCGCTTCTGTGAAAACTGCGGAGAGGCGCTGCCATACCAGTGCGTCACCTGCGGTTTCGAGTGCGCGCCCCAGGCCAAGTTCTGTGGCGGCTGCGGGGCTTCCCTGCTGCGCCCCGCGTTGCCCATCAAAGGTCCTGCGCCCGCTTCGGGCTGGGCCGAATTGAAGCAGGCCACGGTTCTGTTCGCCGACATCGTCAGTTCGACCGAGCAGATTGCCCAACTCGATCCCGAGCAGGCGATGGAGCGCCTGATGCCGGCGGTTTCGCTCATGTGCGATTCGGTCGAGCGGTTCGGCGGCACTGTGTTCCGCACGCTGGGTGACGGCGTCATGGCTCTGTTCGGCCTGCCCAAGGCGCTGGAAGGCCATGCCAGGCTGGCGTGCGAATCGGCGCTGCACATGCAGGCGGCCTTTGCGCGTGATCCGCAGGGCCTCAGCATCCGCGTCGGCTTGCATTCGGGCCTGGTGGCCTCCGACCCGAACGCACCCGATATCGGCAAGGGGGGCGGCGCGCACGGCCTGACGATCCACCTGGCCAGCCGCGTCGTTGCGGTCGCGGCGCCGGGGGGCGTTGCCATGACCGAGGACTGCCATGTGCTTGTGCGGACATCGGTGGACGTCGAACCGGCCGGACGCACGGTGCTCAAGGGCATACGCCAGCCAGTGGAGATCTTCCGGCTGGTGAGCTTGAAACCGGCGTTCGCCAGCCAGCATTTCCACCAGGCCAAGCTGACCGAGTTTCGCGGCCGGGACGAGGAAATGGCCCTGCTGCGCCAAGCCCAGGGCCTGGCCGAAGCCGGCGATGCGCAGGTGGTCGGCGTTCGCGGCGGCCCCGGTACCGGAAAGAGCCGGCTGTGTCACGAGTTCGCGCAGTGGTGCCGGGCGCTGGGCAGGCCGGTGTTCGAGGTTCGCGCGCAGCTCTATGGAAGCGCCACGCCGCTACAGCCCGTGCTGGAGCTGATGCGCGGCTTCTTCTTCGGCATCTCGGCCACCGATGCGCCGGCTGCGGCGCGCTCCAGGATCGCGGAGAGGCTCGATCA
>DATMBW010000010.1:0-13331 GCA_035559095.1 Ramlibacter sp. | reverse complement strand
GGGACTACGAGGAAATACTGGCGGCGTCGCTATAAGGCCGGATGGCACGAAAGCGCCCGCCACGCCCGTTACTTTCCGAGGCCTTGCAGCTTCGCGAAGGCGCCGGCAATGGCGGTGTTCAGCGGCTGACCGCGGGGCGCGCGCTGCCCCCGGCCCGCGCCTTCGTAACGGTTGTCACGCGGCCCGCCGCCCGCGGGGACTTCGCCCAACTTCATGGACAGCGCGATACGCTTGCGGGCCACATCGACTTCCATCACTTTCACGGTGACGATGTCGCCGGTCTTCACGACTTCGCGAGCGTCCTTGACGAACTTGTGCGCAAGCTGGCTGACGTGGACCAGCCCGTCCTGGTGCACACCGAGGTCCACGAAGGCGCCGAATGCCGCGACGTTGCTCACCGTGCCCTCCAGCACCATGCCCTCGCGCAGGTCGGCGATGCTTTCCACGGCCTCGTTGAAGCGGGCCACCTTGAAATCGGGGCGCGGGTCGCGGCCCGGCTTCTCGAGTTCGGCCAAGATGTCCTTGACGGTGATTACGCCGAACTTCTCGTTGGCGAACAACTCGGGCTTGAGGGTCTTGAGCAGTGGGGTGCGGCCCATCAGCTCCGTGACCTGCTTGCCCGTCACGGCCAGCATTTTTTCGACGACCGGATAGGTTTCGGGATGCACACCGGTCATGTCCAGCGGATTGGCGCCGCCGCGGATGCGCAGGAACCCGGCGCTTTGCTCGAAGGTCTTGGCGCCCAGGCCGCTGACTTCCAGCAGCTGCCTGCGATCGCCGAACGCGCCGTGGGCCTCGCGCCAGCGCACCACCGCCTTGGCCACGCCGGCCGACAGCCCGGACACGCGCGACAGCAGCGGGACACTGGCCGTGTTGAGGTCAACGCCCACCGAATTGACGCAGTCCTCCACCACCGCTTCGAGCGTGCGGGCCAGTCCGCTCTGGTTCACGTCGTGCTGGTACTGGCCCACACCGATCGACTTGGGATCGATCTTCACCAGCTCGGCCAGCGGGTCCTGCACGCGGCGGGCGATGCTGGCGGCGCCGCGCAGGCTCACGTCCACGTCGGGCATTTCCTGGGAGGCGAATTCGCTTGCCGAATAGACCGATGCGCCCGCTTCGCTCACCACGACCTTCTGTACCGTTCGGGCTGGGCTTGGCCTGTCCTCGGCCTGTCGAAGGGTCGAAGCCGACCCTGGGTCGGCGCGAACGGCATCGAGCCGTTTCAGCAACTCCGCGGAGAGCTTGTCGGTTTCGCGGCTCGCGGTGCCATTGCCAATGGCGATCAGGTTCACGCCGTGCTTGCGGCACAGCAGCTCCAGCTGGTGCAGCGACCCGTCCCAATCGCGGCGCGGCTCGTGCGGGTAGATCGTCGCGGTGTCGACCAGTTTGCCGGTGGCGTCCACCACCGCGACCTTCACGCCGGTGCGGATGCCCGGATCCAGACCCATCACCACGCGGGGCCCGGCCGGCGCCGCCAGCAGCAGGTCGCGCAGGTTGTCGGCGAACACCTTGATCGCCACTTTCTCCGCTTCCTCGCGCAGCCGTGCGAAGAGATCGCGCTCGGTGGAAAGTGAAAGCTTGACGCGCCAGGTCCAGGCGACGCACTTGCGCAGCAGATCGTCGGCAGCGCGGCCCTGATGGCTCCAGCCCAGGTGCACCGCGATCCTGCCCTCGGCAAGCGACGGCTGGCCCGGCTCGGGCTCGACCGGCAGGATCAGCCTGGCGTCCAGGATGTCGAGCTGCCGGCCTCGAAACACGGCCAGGGCGCGGTGCGAAGGTACGCGCCCGATCGGCTCCTCGTAGTCAAAGTAATCCCGGAACTTCGCCACTTCGGCGTTGTTTTCGTCCTTGCCGGCCACGAGCCTGGCTCTGAACAGTCCTTCGGACCACAGCCATTCGCGCAGTCGCTGCACCAGTGACGGGTCCTCGGCCCAGCGTTCCGACAGGATGTCGCGCACCCCATCGAGCACGGCGGACACCGTCGTGAAGTCCTCGCCGCCCTCGCCTCTGGCCGGTTGCACGAAGGGTGCAGCTTCGTCGGCCGGATTCAGGGACGGATCGGCAAACAGCTTGTCCGCCAGGGGCTCGATGCCCGCTTCACGCGCGATCTGGCCCTTGGTGCGCCGCTTCGGCTTGAACGGCTGGTACAGGTCCTCGAGCTCCTGCTTGGTGGGCGCGGCCTCGATGGCCGCGCGCAGCGCCGGGTCGAGCTTGCCCTGGTCGTCGATACTCTTGAGCACGGCGGCGCGCCGCTCTTCGAGCTCTCGCAAGTACTCCAGGCGCAGCGCGAGTTCGCGCAACTGCACGTCATCGAGCCCTCCGGTCGCTTCCTTGCGGTAACGCGCCACGAAGGGAACGGTGGCGCCGCCATCGAGCAGGTCCGCCGCTGCCGTCACCTGGTGTTCGTGGACCTGGATTTCCGCGGCGATCTGCCGAATGATTTTTTGCATTTGTAACTGCTGTAGAGCCTCGAGCACGCGGCAGTTTGCCACAGAGGTCGGACAGGAATACGGCATCTCGGCTGACACCCGGGCGCTCGGGGCGCCGACCAGAATGATTTGTTCCTCTCCAAGGAGACCCCCATGCGTGCCCGACTGTTTATCGTTGTCGTTGCGATCCTGCTGGTTGCCGGTTTCGCCGCCCAGAATTTGGCTGAGTTCCTGCGCACCTCGCCACTCACCTTCGGCCTGGTGGTCGTCGAACAGGCGCCGCTGGGACTGATCATGCTCGGCGTCCTCGGCGTCATGCTGCTGGTATTCCTCATCGGCGGCGCAGTGCAGGACTCGCGCTACCTGATGGAATCAAGCCGCCATGCCAAGAGCCTGCAGGCGCAGCGCGACCTGGCCGAAAAGGCCGAAGCTTCTCGCTTCACCGATCTGCGCCAGCAGCTGGACGCCCACCTGCGCGAGAACCGCCAGCGCGAAACGATCGCCGCGACCGAGTTCGAAAAAGCCATGGTGCAGAGCCAGCGCGAGCTGCGCAACCAGCTCGATCTGATCAATCGCACGCTGGACGCGCGCCTGGGCGAGCTGGAAGGCCGCATCGAATCGCGGCTGGAGCGCTTGCAGCAGCCGGCCGAAACAACGCCACGCGAGCACATCAAGGCGTAAGAAGAGCCGCCGCGGCGCGCGACCAAGGGCACTGCCTCAGGGAGCGCCCGCGCCAGGCGAACCGGTGGTCTTCGAACTGAAGTCGTGCCGTCCTCTGCAAGCGTTCGGTCTGGGCTGCTGAGCGCAGCGGGACGGTGGCTTACACTGCCGCGGATGCACTGGCTGCGCCGCCTCCCGCGCCACGCGTTCCTGGCGCTTGTCGCTCTCATCCTGCTGTTCGAGGAGTGGGGCTGGGAGCCGCTGGCCGCCCTGCTCGCGAATCTGGCGCGGCTGCCGCTGTGGGGCTGGATCGAACGCCGGATCGCGGCGCTGCCGCCCGTGGGCGCGGTGGCGGTGTTCGCCCTTCCGGCGCTCGCGCTCTTTCCCGTGAAACTGCTGGCCCTTTTCCTGATCGGGCGTGGCCACGCGCTCATGGGCGTGAGTGTCCTGCTCGCGGCCAAGCTGCTGGGCACGGCCATCCTGGCGCGGCTGTTCACGCTGACGCAGCCCGCCCTGATGCGCCTGGCGTGGTTCGCCCATTGGTACCCGCGCTGGAAAGCCTGGAAGGACGGCGTCATGGCCCAGGTCCGGTCGTCGCCGCTGTGGCGGGCGGCCCGGCGCTGGAAGGCGCGGTCACGCGTGTGGTGGGCGGCCTTCCGCGAGCGCCATGGATTGCCGGCGCGCAAATAGCGGCTAGGGCCTGTTCACACTATTTTTGCCAGTGCGAGTGGGGTGAGAACCGCGCCAATCAAGGCGCGGGACGACGGCAAGGCTGGCCGCCTTGCCTAGGAGCGCAACGCGGAGTGGCGCGGTTCTCACCCCGCTCCCTGCGGGTTGCGATCAGAAGGGGCCATCCGCGCTGTTACGCAACACGGCTGGGTGTGCAACCCAGGCCGTGTTCCGCGCCTAGCGGCCGACCCCTTCTGATCGCAACGCATCTGGCAAAAATAGTGTGAACAGGCCCTGGCTGTATTCATGGCAGTGATTCAGATCATTCATCGGATTCTATTGACAAATGAAAGCGGTCTGCCGATTATGGCTGTCCCGCACACGTATCGTCGCGTGCATCACCACTGGAAGTCCGATGGAGACGGCTGCATGAAGATCAAGATTGTCGGCGCCGGGCCGGCCGGCCTGTACTTCGCGGCGCTGATGAAGCGGCTCGATCCGTCCAACGACATCACGCTTTTCGAGCGCGGGTCCCGCGACGCGACCTGGGGCTTCGGGGTCGTGTTCTCGGATCGGGCGCTCGAGTTCCTGCGCGCCGACGACGAGGAGCTGTACCGGTACCTGACGCCGCACCTGGAGAACTGGCCCGACATCACGATCGTGCACAACGACACCAGGATCCCGGTTGCCGGCAACGGCTTCGCCTCGATCGGCCGCCTGGAGCTGCTCACCCGGCTTTACGCTTATGTCGAAAAGCTGGGCCTCGCGATCAACTTCGACACCGAAATCACGAAGCTGGACCAGCTCGGCGACGCCGACCTCATCGTCGGCGCCAACGGCGCCTTCTCCTGGATCCGCGGCGAGAACGAGGACAAGTTCGGCACCACGACGCAATGGCGCAGCAACAAGTTCATCTGGTACGGGACCACCAAGGCGTTCGACAGCCTGACCCTGACGTTCCGCGAGACGGATTCCGGTGTGTTCTGTGCTCACCATTACCGGTACCGCCCCGACCGGAGCACTTTCCTGGTCGAGGTGGAGGACGCGACGTGGCAGCGCTGCGGTTTCGACACCATGCGCCCCGACGACACGATCAGGTACTGCGAGAGGGTGTTTGCCCAGGACCTCGAAGGGCACCCCATCATTTCCAACAACTCGTACTGGCGCAGCTTCCCCGCGGTCTGGAACGAGCATTGGAGTTTCGACAACGTGGTGCTGCTGGGCGATGCGCTGCGAACGGCGCACTTCTCCATCGGATCGGGGACCCGTCTTGCCATGGAGGACTCGGTGGCCCTGTTCAAGGCCTTCAAGGCTTGCGGCACGGACGTGCCTGCGGCGCTGGCGCACTTCCAGCAGACCCGGCTGCCGCCGATGAAAAAGATACTGGATGCCGCCAACTGCAGTATCCAGTGGTATGAACGGATGGACAGCCTGGTCACGTCGCTGCGCCCCGTGGAGTTCGCGTACAGCTACATGACCCGCACCGGGCGCGTCGACCACGCGGAGGTGCGGCGGCGCGATCCCGCGCTGGCGCGGGCCTACGAGGCCTTGCACCCCGAAGTGGCGGGCTGAGAGAGATACGGCGGGCTGATTGAGATAAGGAGTAATGAGTATGTTGGATGGATTCGTGGGTTGGCCTGAAGAGTCGGCCCGGCGCTACCGTGAGGCGGGCCTGTGGGAGGGCCTCACCGTGGCCGAGATGGTGGCGCGCAGCGCCCGCCGGCACCCCGCCAAGATCGCCGTGGTTTACGGCGAGCGCAGGATCACTTACGAAGAGCTGGTGGCCGAGTCCAGGCGGCTGGCGTTCGGCCTGCTCGAGCTCGGCCTGAAGCCGCTGGACCGCGCGGTGGTCCAGCTGCCCAATCTTCCCGAGTTCGTCACGACGTATCTGGCCTTGAACTGGATCGGAGTCATCCCGGTCACGGCCTTGCGCGCGCACCGCCACGCCGAGGTGCGCCACTTCATCCGGGCCTGCGGGGCCAGCGCCTATTTCATTGCCGACACGGTCGGCAATTTCGACTACCGGCCGATGGCGGCGGACATGGCGGCCGAGTTCCCGTTCCTGCGCCACGTGGTCGTGACCGGGCAGGCTGCGCCGGGGCAAACGACGTTGGCCTCGCATGCGGTGCGGACTGCGGATGCCAAGACTGTCGACGCGGCCCTGGAGGCGGCGCGCCCCGCCGCCGACGACGTCTCGACCATGCTGCTGTCCGGCGGCACGACGTCGATGTCCAAGCTGATCCCGCGCACCCACAACGACTATGTCCTGAATGCGCGACTGTGCGCGCAGGCCGGCGGCTTCGACGCCGGCACCGTGTTCATGGCAGTGCTCCCGCTGGGCCACAACTACAACCTGGCGTCGCCCGGCATGCTGGGGGCGTTCTACGCGGGCGGCACCCTGGTGATCGCCAACTCCACCGACACCGCGGACCTGTTCGAAACCGTCGAACGCGAACGGGTCACCGTGATCGCCGCGGTGGTTCCGCTCATCGCCAACTGGCTCAACAGCGAAGTCCCGAAAAAATTCGACCTGTCCTCGCTGCGGGTGGTGCAAAACGGCGGCGCGCGGCTGGCCCCTGAGCTGCGGGCGCGGGTCAGGCAGGAACTGGGCTGCATCCCGCAGGAAGTTTATGGCACCGCCGAGGGCCTGATCAACATGGTCCGGCTGAATGATCCCGACGACCTGCTGCTGGAAAGTTCGGGCGCGCCGGTGTCCGAGTTCGACGAGATCTTGGTGCTGGACGACGACGGCAACGAAGTTCCGGACGGGCAGCCGGGTGAACTGGCCGTGCGCGGACCGTACACGATCAACGGCTACTACAACGCGCCGGACAAGAACGCCGAGGCATTCACCGCCGATGGCTTTTACCGGATGGGCGACATCGTGCGCAAGCGCGGCCGCTACGTCTACACCGAAGGCCGGCGCAAAGACATGATCAATCGGGGCGGCGAGAAGATCAGCTGCGACGAGGTCGAAAATCTCATCTTCGGACTGCCGCAGGTCAAGCAGGTCAGCCTGGTCGCGATGCCCGACCCGGTGTTCGGCGAGAAGGCCTGCGCCTGCGTCGTGCTCAAGCCCGGCACCGCGCTGGGCTTCGACGAGCTGGTCGCCCACCTGCGCGCGCAGCACATCGCGTCGTTCAAGCTGCCCGAGCGGCTGGAGGTCATGCCTGCGTTTCCGGTCAGCCCGGTGGGCAAGATCCTCAAGCGCGAGCTGCGCGACATGATCGCCTCGAAGGTCGAGGCCGAACGGGCGCGGCAAACCTGACTGGAAAGGTCCGGGATCAATTGGAGGAAAAATCGGCGGGCGTCCATGCGCATGCCTTCCCAATGAAACAGTTTTGATTGTCGAGGTACTCCGGGAGCAGAATGGCGGCAACAACGAACGCAAACCTCGCTCCCTCATCGTGCGCAGTGACACCAATATCGGCTCCAGGCGTGCGGCGGAACCAAGTTGGCCGGCCAGGTTCCGGCCAACACGTACGGAATACGGCCGCGGCCCCGTACTAGCTCGTCTGGTTTCGACGCTTTGCCTGTTCGCCCTGCTCGGCGTAGCCGCAGTGCCTCCCACACTCGCCGCGCCCAAGAGCGAGCTGGACGCGAGTTGGGCCGTTGAAGAGGGCTACTCGTTGCGTGTGCTCGCACGAGGCTTTTCTCTCCCCACCAGCCTGGCCGCCGTTCCTCAAGCGAGCGCGGAGCCGGGCGCGCCGAAGCTGTTTGTCACCGAGTTGCGAGGCGCCATCAAGGTGATCGCCAACGACGACTCGGTCTCCGAGTTTGCGCGCATCACGACTTTCGCACCGAAGAAAGACTGGCCCGACCTCCAGGGTGAAGCCGGCATGGCCGGGATCTGCCTCGACCCGGATCACGGCTACATATTCGTGACGTACGCTTATCGCGACGCGTCGGGCGTCCTGCGCAACGGCATTTCACGCTTGCGCGCGCAGCCTCACACGTTTGCCGGCAAAGTGCAGGAGCAGCGGGACATCGGCCGTTTCCTCGCCGGCGAAACCTCGGCGTTTTCACACCAGATCGGCAACTGCGTCGTGCACGACGGGTTGCTCTACGTCTCGATCGGCGATGCCGGCAATCCGTCGCTCAGCGCGAATGTCGAGTCTTCGCTGGGCAAGGTGCTGCGCCTCACGCTCGATGGCGAGCCCGCTCCCGGCAATCCCTTCGCGAGCGGAGCCGCGCTGGCACCGCGCGTGTTCGCGTTCGGCCTGCGCAATACGTTCGGCCTTGCATTCGCGCGCCAGCGGCTTTTTGCCGCTGAGAACGGCGTCGGGTTGGACCGCTTTCTCGAGCTGCGCGCTGGCCGCGACTACCACTGGAATGGAACGGACGCTTCGATTGCGATGAATGCGGCCGCCGTGTTCGTGCCGACGATCGGCCCGGTCCAGATGGTGCACGTGGCGCCGGGCACGGACGGACTTCGCCCCTCGGATCACGATCGCTTTCTGATCGCGGCATCGAACGGCGAACAAGGGCCTGGCGTGGTCGTGGTGGACTATTCGCTCGCGGACAGCAGTGTGCTTGCGGCGCCGCGTTACCTTGTGCGGTTCGAGGGACAGAAGTGGGGCGTGGCCGTCACGGGCGTGGCCCTCACCCGGGACGGCGTCTGTTTCGTGCCCATTCTGCCGGTGGACGGCAGCGGGGTTGTGTTGGTGACTCGCTATCAGCCCGCCGCGGCGCACGGCACCATCCTCGGAAAGTCGATCAAGGGAAACCTGCTGGCGGCGAGCGGCTGCCTGGGCTGTCATTCGCGCTCGGGCGCGGGGGGACGGGTCGGTCCGGCCCTGGATAACAATTCCTTGCGAACTCGCATCGAGACCCGCGTGCTCAGCGCAGGCTATGCCGAGCAGGTCGCCAGGCTGGATGCCATCAACGACGCCACCGTCGCCGCGGGGCGCGACGCTCGACACGAGGTGTTGGCAGCCGGGCCCGATGCGCGCGTTCGGGTTTGGGTCATCAATCGCCTGCTGAATCCGAAGTTCGACGAGCCCGATGCGCAGATGCCGAATCTGAATCTGACGCGTGAAACGGCCGAGTCGCTCGCGGCCGAACTGCTGGGACCGGGCAAAGGGAACAGATGGCTGGCCATCGTGTCCGAGAAGGGCTTCCTGAAGGGCGCGCTGGCGGGCGCCTTCGCGGCGGCGCTGCTGGCCCTTGTGGTGGCGCTGTTTCGTCGACCCTTGGGGCGCATTTTGCTGCGCGCCCGGCCCCGAGCCCGATCTTGACGAGATCGACTGGTCGCGCTTCGCGGGCGCGTTCCCTGCCGACCCGCGTTGCGGCGTGCGGCGCGGCGCTCGCGGCTGCCGTTTTGGCGTGCAGTGCCGGACCGGCCCTGGCGCAGGCGCAGCGGCAACTGCCACCGGTCGTGATCTCGGCGTCTTCGCTGGCGCTCACCGAAGCGGCCATCGACCAGCATGTGGACGTTTTCACGCGCGAGCAGATCGAGGCGCATCCGGCCTCCAGCGTGGGCGAGTTTCTGGTGCGGCAGGCCGGGGTCATGGTGGACCGGCGCGGGCGTAGCGGCGGATACGGATCGCTGTACCTGCGCGGGGCGGACCCGAGCCACGTGGTCGTGCTGATCGACGGCGTGCGGCAGAACGATCCGCTCTCATCGCGTGGCAGCGCAGTGGATCTCAACTCGCTCTCGCTGGACGACATCGAACGGATCGAAGTTGTGAGGGGCAACACGAGCGTCGCGCACGGCGACGCGCTGGCCGGCGTGGTCCAGTTGTTCACCGCCACGCAAGCCGGCGAGCACAGGCGAGTCACGGGCGAGGTGGGTGGCTACGGCTTGCGGGCGCTGAGCGCTTCTTTCAATTCGCCGTCCTGGCGCGTCAGTGCCAGCCACCGGCAAGACGGCGACGATTCCACAGGGTCGATCCGAATCGACTCGCTGAATCTCGGGTACCGGCAACAGATCGGCGACTCGGCCCTGCGCCTGGACTTCAGGGTGGCCGATAGCCTCAACCGCAGTTTCCCCGATGACAGCGGCGGCGTGCTTTTCGCGGTGAACCGCAGCCTTGAATCGAACGACTCCCTGTCGCGGCAGCTTTCCGCGCTGCTGCGCCGCGACCTTGGCCTGCTCGGCGCACTCGAGGCGCGCCTGACCCGTTTTGCGCGAAACGGCGTGCAAGACACGCCAGGCGTGATGCCGGGTGTGCGCGACCCGTTCGGCTTGCCGGCCGTGCGTGCTGACGCGGAATACACACGCAATGAGGGCCGGCTCGAGTGGCTGGCGAACGCCCGCGGCTGGGACCTGGTGCTGGGACTGCAGTCGCAGCGCGAGCACGGTGCGCTGAACAGCACTCTTTTTCTTGAAGAGCCGGTGCCGGCGGCGTTCGCAATCACTCGACGGACGACCAGCCTGTTCGCGGAAGCGCGCCGGACCGTCGGCCGGCTGAGCTATCACCTTGGGTTGCGCAGAGAGTCGACGCCGGGTCAGGATTCCGTCAATCACCCGGGCTTGGGCGTGCAGTATCAGTTGCATGCGGACCGGGGCCGTATCGGGGTCGGCTTGTCATCGGCAGCCAAGCTGCCCAGCTTCTTCGCACTGGGCCATCCGATCGTGGGCAATCCGCTGCTCACGCCCGAGTCCACGCGCCAGGTCGAGGGCTACTACGCGCGTGATTGGACCGATGGATCACGAATTCGACTGACGGCGTTTCGGGCCAGGTTTGTCGATCTGGTGGATTTCGATGCGGGGCCGCCGCCACGGCTTGTGAATCGGGCCCGCATCGACAGTTCGGGCATCGAGTTCGACTTTCGCAAGACCGTGGGCAGCCTGCTAAGCGCGCGCGCCCAGGGAACATTCATGAAGGTCACCGTGCCGCAAGGCGGCGAGCCGCTGCGGCATCGGCCGCGGCATCAGTGGCTGATCGGGCTCGAGTCGCAACCCGCACCGGGATGGCAATTCGCCGGCGATCTCACGCACATCGGCCATCGTTTCGATTCGTCCATTCCCACCGGCGGGCGCTGGCTGGACGCGTACAACGAAGTGCGTTTGTCGCTCACGCGGCGTGGCCCGCGCTGGGATGTCTACGGTGCGATCGACAACGTCTTGCGCAGCAGGGGAGAGGAGGTCATTGGCACACCGATAGGCGAGCGCCGCCTGAGGGTGGGGTTCAGGTACCAACTGTAGACGGAGTACATTTTCCGTACCGCCAAGAAAAAAGCACCAGACGTCACGACATGATTGTGATTGTATTGGTAACACTACGAGTGCATTTGCACTACGATTTCAATTCGGCTACAGTCCAGCTCGGCTGTCGTAATGACTACGTCTCGGGGCGGACCAGATGCTGGGCAGACTAAGCGAACTCTTGCTAAGCCTTTATCGCGGCAGCCGCGAGGTGCCCATGCCCGCCTTTCAGCACTGGGCCTTCGATCGTCTGCAAACGGCGATCGATTTCGACTCGGCCCTGTGGATGACGGGCGTCCTGCATGCCGACCGCGATGCCGCCACCTTTCATACACACCATCTCTACAGGCAGCCGTTTCAGCTGCTGATCGACTGGGGGCTGTGCAAAGACGCTGCAATCTTTTCCAGGAAGGTGTTCGCATTCCCGGGCAGGGCTTTTACCTGCACACCATCCATGGAGATGGGGCCTGAACTGGCGGCCCATGCGCGCCGCTATCAGATCGAGCAGATTCTCGCCACCACCCAGGTCGAACCGGTGGCTGGCATCCATGAACTAGTTTCCCTTTACCGCAGCGACACCGAGCGCCCCTTCAGCGAGGAGGAGCGGCTCTTTCAGCAATGCCTGGTGCCGCACCTGTCGGAAACATGGCGACTGTGCCGCATGCGGCACTTGGCCCACCTCAGCCAACCCGACTCTGTCTGCGATGCCCATGCCGCAGATGCCGACATGCAGGGCGTGCTGCAGCTGATCGACCCAGGCTTCACATGCCTGCTGCGCGAGGAATGGCCCGATTGGATGGGGCCTCGCCTGCCGGCGGAGTTGTTCGAATCCCGTACGCGGGGCGAATCGCGCTATATCGGCCAACGCGCCGCCTTTCGGCTTTTCGATTTCGAGGACCACACCCTCCTGCATGGACGGCGCAAGCTCCCGGTGGACGACTTGACCCGGCGCGAACGGGAGGTCGCCGCCCACTACGCCATCGGCCGAAGCCACAAGGAAATCGCCCAGTCGCTCGGACTTTCGCCGGCCACCGTGCGCAACCACCTCAGTGCCGCCTATCTGAAGCTCGGCGTGGACAACAAGGCCGCGCTGACCGCGGTCATGAGGGAACCCGAATGATCGGCACCTCCTCCGCACACGTGCCCCCCAGCGTCTTCGGCGACGCTGCGTTTCCGTGTCGATGCTCGAGCCCCCTCTCATCCCGAGCTTAGGCGATTGGTCGTCGCCAGTCCCTGTTGGTTGCGCGGGACGAGCTTGCCCGCGAGGGTGGCCACATTGTTGATGTCAAGCTTGTTGAAGAGCGTTTTGACCTGACTGCGGATGGTCTCCGGCGAGCGGCCAAGCCGGGCGGCCACCTGTTTCTGCGTGAGTCCGCGCGCAAGCAAATTCGCAACCAGGAATTCACGCGGACTGAGGTCGTCCACTTCTTCGCGCGGGCGCGCCATGAGGAAAAGCAATCCGCGTTCAATGCTCCGCCGCACCAACACATGCGCCCCGCTGACCTGGCCATCCTCGGCCATAAGCCGATCCAGCAAGGCTTGCGGCAGGTGTTCCATGTCCTGGCTGCGCCACTCGGAGTGGATAAGATCGCGAAAGCGCCTGTCGGCGTGGTACAGCACGCCCCGACCGTCGGCGATGGCGACCGACCACTTTTCTCGCGCCGTGTCGCCCACGAGGCGGTCCAGGTGCGCAAGCCTGTTGGTCGCAAGCGCCCGCATCAAGTGGGGCGCGATGCAGGCAAGTACTTCCGTTTCTTCCCGTTTGCAGGTGTGTGCCGGATCAAAGCGGTACAGGGAAACCCAATGCACAAACCGGGTGATCGGATTGAGTTCCGAGGTGATGAAGATATTCTCGTGTCGGAACTTGTGGAGGAAATCCCGGTAGGCGACGTGCGCATCTTCGAAATCTGTCGCTGAGTTGAATGCAAGCGTTGCGACAGGCTGCCCGGCCACGCGCATTGCCACCACGTCCAGGTGCTTGACCTTCTCGTACGCATCGATCATGGCCTGCGTGGTGTTGTGCAGGTGCAGGCTGTGGATGTCGATTCCGGCGTCAGTCATGGTCGCCGTTCCCCAGACGGATGAATCAAACGGCAAGAGCGACTTGATATCGTTGAGGATCGAGTCCTGGAACTCTTGCAGCGGGAGCTCCTGTGCTTTCCGGTGGATGGTCAAGAGCAGGTTGCTGAATGCCGAAAGAATCGTCGCTTCCATATCGTTGCCGACCAATCGGGAAGCGGGTGCCGACCATCGCGGTTGCGGTCCTTGGCGCCCTCCCTTGTTTCGTTCCCTGTGATCCTCGCTCACATGCCAACAGCGGCTGGCCGGCCCGATTTCATCGGCGCGCCCTATTCGGCCTTGACCCGCTTGGAAAACGCGACGATCACCCCGAAGTAGGCGCGCCCGGCGGCCGGCCTGAA
>DATMBW010000009.1:0-3375 GCA_035559095.1 Ramlibacter sp. | reverse complement strand
CCAATTGCTCGAGCAGCTCGGCGTGCGCCACGAGTTGCTGCTGCCCGACGGAGATGAAGACACCGAATCGATCGAAAACGTGCTGCCGGGCGAAGCGCCGGCGCCCTACGTGCGCCGCGTGACGGCGCTCAAACTCGACGCGGCCTTGCTGCGCCTGAAGCGCCGCGGGTTGCCGCCGGCGCCCGTGCTGTGCTCCGACACCACGGTTGCGCTCGGACGCGTCATTTACGGCAAGCCCGCGGACGCCGCCGACGCGACGCGCATGCTGCGTGAACTTTCGGGCACCACCCATCGCGTGCTGACGGGGGTAGCGGTGCAACGGGGGCGCAAACGGCTCGAAGCCTTGAGCGATTCGCACGTCACTTTCGCCGCCATGACGCCTGCGCAGATCAGGCGCTACGTGGGAAGCGGCGAGCCGATGGGCAAAGCCGGCGCCTACGCGGTGCAGGGCAGGGCGGCGGCGCACATCTCGCACATCAGCGGCAGCTACACTGGCATCATGGGCTTGCCGATGCACGAGACGGCGCAGTTGTTGCGCGCATTCGGCTTTCGCATCTAGTCGCCTTGATCAGCTCGCAAATTTCCAGTCAGTTGGGGACAGAGCTGACGATCTGTCCCGCAAAATTTCCAGTCAGTTGGGGACAGAGCTGAAGGTCTGTCCCGCAAAATAGCAAATATGCAACAGGACATCCTGATCAACTGGGCGCCCCAGGAGACGCGCGTCGCGATCGTCGAAAGCGGCGCCGTGCAGGAGCTGCACGTGGAGCGCACGCTCGAGCGCGGGCTGGTGGGCAACGTGTACCTCGGCAAGGTAGCGCGGGTGCTGCCAGGCATGCAGTCGGCATTCATCGACATCGGCCTGGAGCGCGCCGCGTTCCTGCACGTGGCCGACGTCTGGCACCGGCAACCGGACGGCGAGCCGCCGGGATTCGTGCGCAACAGCCAGCCGCAGGTGCCGATCGAAAAGCAGTTGTTCGAGGGCCAGTCGCTGATGGTGCAGGTGATCAAGGACCCGATCGGCACCAAGGGCGCGCGCCTGTCCACCCAGATCAGCATCGCCGGGCGCCTGTTGGTCTTCCTGCCGCAGGACGATCACGTGGGGGTATCGCAAAAAATCCCGGCGGAGCAGCGGGATGCGCTGCGCGGGCGCCTGCAGGCGCTCGCCGGCGAGCCGGCGGGCGGCTTCATCTTGCGCACCAACGCCGAGGACGCCACCGATGCCGAACTGGCCGAGGACGTCGCCTACCTGCGCAAGACCTGGGCGCGCATCCGCGAGGCGGCAGGGCGCCTGCCGGCCACTTCGCTGCTGCACCAGGACCTGAGCCTGTTGCAGCGCGTGCTGCGCGACCTGGTGAGCGAGGAAACGCAGACCATCCGGATCGATTCGCGCGAACAGTTCGCCCAGCTCCAGGCGTTCGGGCGCGAGTTCATGCCCGCCGCCGCCGAGCGCCTGCAGCTGTACAAAGGCGAGCGGCCGATCTTCGACCTGTACGCCATCGACGAGGAAATCGCCAAGGCCCTGGGCCGCCGGGTGGAGCTGAAATCGGGCGGTTACCTGATTGTCGACCAGACCGAGGCGCTCACCACGGTGGACGTGAACACCGGCGGCTTCGTCGGAGCCCGCAATTTCGACGACACCATCTTCAAGACCAACCTCGAGGCGGCGCATGCGATCGCGCGGCAGCTGCGGCTGCGCAACCTGGGGGGCATCATCATCGTGGACTTCATCGACATGGCGCGCGAGGACCACCGCGACGCCGTGCTGGCGGAGTTCCGCAAGCAGCTGGCCCGCGACCGGGTCAAGACCATGGCCGGGGGGTTTTCGCAGCTCGGGCTGGTGGAGATGACGCGCAAGCGCACCCGCGAATCGCTGGCGCACATCCTGTGCGAACCCTGCGACGCGTGCCAGGGCAAGGGGACGGTGAAGACGGCGCGCAGCGTGGCTTACGACATCCTGCGCGAAATCCTGCGGGAGGCGCGGCAGTTCAATCCGCGCGAGTACCGCGTCGTGGCTTCGCCCAAGGTGGTCGAATTGTTCCTCGACGAGGAAAGCCAGCACCTGGCGGGGTTGTCGGATTTCATCGGCAAGCCGATCTCGCTGCAAAGCGAAAGCGCCATGGGGCAGGAACAGTACGATATCGTGCTGCTGTGATACGACAAAGGCAATTCACTCGCACGACGCCGGATCCTCGACCTTCCCAAGCACCTTGCGCGCCAATTCCAGCACCTGTTCCGGCGTGATCGACTCGAGGCACTCGCTGCGGCTGCCGCGATGGTCCTCGCAGCCGGCGCGCCCGCAGGGCACGCAGCCCTGGCGGCCTTGAACGACCGTGACGTTGCCGGCCTGCTGCACGCCTGCCGAACGGGCAAACAACTCCTGCGCTTGCGCGCGTGCCGGCCATGGCGCCCAGCGCATGGGATTCGTGGGACCCAGGATGGCGATCACCGGAATGCCCGTGGCGGCGGCCAGGTGCGACACCGAGGTATCCGGGCCGATATAGAGCGCCGCGCCGCGCAAAAGCGTCACCAGCTGATTGAAATCGAGCTGGCCCGACAGGTCGAGTAATTGGGGCGAGGGTGCCAGGCCTCGCAACGCCGCGACGCATTCCTGGTCGCGGGCGCCGGCGCTGCCGGTGAGAATCACTTGCGTGTCCTGGGCCAGCAGTTCGGCGACCAAGGCGCGGAAATGCGCCAAAGGCCATTGTTTGTACGGCCACATGGACGGCGCGTGGACCACCACGGCGCCCGGTTTCACCGCGTGCCGCGCCTGCGGCGGCAGGGCCTCGGCCGGTGGTACGACCACCTGCGGCGGTTTGCCGTCGAGTTCGAGCCAAGGGGCCAGCAGCGCTTGCTTTTCCACCGTGGCATGGACCGTCCCAAGATCGCCCGCGGAAGTCACGACATGATGCAGCAGCGGCCTTTTCAGCCAGTTGGTGCCTCCGCGCTGCGGGATGATGCCGCAGCGCACCGGCGCCGCGATGAAGCCGAGCAGGTGGGCGCGATCGCCGGGGTCGGTCACGAGAGCGAGTCCATACCGGCGCCACAGTTGGATCACCAAGAACAAAGTCCGGCGCCATCCCGGCCGCGCGGGAAACTCGATGAGCCGGTCCACGTCCGGATTGCGGCGCAGCATGCCCCCGGTCCCCTCGAATGCCAACACGTCGATACGCGCATGCGGCCAGTGCCCACGGGCGGCATGAATCAGCGGTGTCGTGAGCAGCACGTCGCCGATCTGGCGCGTCGCAACGACCAGGATGCGGTCGAACCGGCTCTCCTGAGGCGGTGCGCCACGGGTTTCCGCAATCATCCACGCCAATAGCGCCACATAGAAGTGCCCCTCGACGAAGTCCATCAGCAGAGAATTGAAGAGACAGC
>DATMBW010000008.1:0-3761 GCA_035559095.1 Ramlibacter sp. | reverse complement strand
GGCGCTGTGGAAGGCTGGGAAGTACCTCAAGGCGCAGAACATCGTCTTCCAGCCCGGCGTCAACGAGGAACTGGCCGCCACGGCCATCTGGGGCACGCAGCAACTGGGCTTCGCGCCGGCCGGCACGCAGAAGTTCGACGGTGTGTTCGGCATCTGGTACGGCAAGGGCCCGGGGGTCGACCGATCCGGCGATGTTTTCAAGCATGCCAACCTCGCTGGCACCACGCCCTGGGGCGGCGTGATCGCGGTGGCAGGTGACGATCACGTGGCCAAGAGCTCGACGGCGGCGCACCAGAGCGACCACATCTTCAAGGCCTGCGGGCTGCCGGTGTTCTTTCCCGCCACGGTGCAGGAGATCCTCGACCTGGGCGTGCATGCATTCGCGATGAGCCGCTTTTCCGGCGTGTGGGCCGGCATGAAGACGATCCAGGAGATCGTGGAGTCCAGCGCCACCGCGATGATCGACCCCGATCGGGTCGCCGTGCGGATTCCCGCCGACTTTCAGATGCCGCCCGGGGGCGTGCACATCCGCTGGCCCGACGCGCCGCTGGAACAGGAAGCGCGCCTGTTCGACACCAAGTGGTACGCGGCGCTGGCGTACATCCGCGCCAACCGCCTGAACTACAACGCCATCGAAGGCCGTCACGACCGCTTCGGCCTGATCGCCAGCGGCAAGGCCTACAACGACACCCGGCAAGCCTTGCTGGACCTGGGCCTGGACGACGCCGCTTGCGGGCAGCTCGGCATCCGCGTGCACAAGGTGGGCGTCGTATGGCCGCTGGAAGCGCAAGGCACGCGCGAGTTCGCCCAGGGCCTGCGCGAAATCCTGGTGGTCGAGGAAAAGCGCCAGGTCATCGAATACCAGGTGAAGGAGCAGTTGTACAACTGGCGTCCCGACGTGCGCCCGCTGGTGCTGGGCAAGTTCAACGAGACCGAGGGTGATTTCTCGGGCGGCGAATGGTCGATGGCCAATCCCGCCGCCAACACGCTGCTGCGCGCCGGCGCGGACCTCTCTCCGGCACTGATCGCGCGCGCGGTGGCGCAGCGGTTGAAGAAGATGGGGCTGGACGGCGACATGACTGCGCGCGTCGATGCGCAGCTCGCGATCCTCGAGGCCAAGGAGCGGTCGATGCAGACGCTGGAAGTCAAGGCCGACCGGGCGCCCTGGTTCTGCTCGGGCTGCCCGCACAACACGTCCACCGTCGTGCCGGAAGGCTCGCGCGCGATGGCCGGCATCGGCTGTCACTTCATGGCGACCTGGATGGACCGCGCCACGATCGGCTTTACGCAGATGGGCGGCGAAGGCGTGCCCTGGGTCGGCCAGCAGCCGTTCTCCACGGAGCAGCATGTGTTCGCCAACATCGGCGACGGCACCTATTTTCATAGCGGCCTGCTGGCGATCCGCCAGTCCATCGCCGCGGGCGTCAATATCACCTACAAGGTCCTGTACAACGATGCGGTGGCCATGACCGGCGGCCAGCAGGTCGGGGAGCGGCCCGAAGGCCACTCGGTGATGCAGATCGCGCACAGCCTGATGGCCGAAGGCGTGACCCGGGAGGTCATCGTCACCGACGAGCCGCACAAGTACGCGGCGGCCAAGTTGCCGCCGGGTGTGACGGTGCACCACCGCGACGAGCTGGACCGGATCCAGCGCGAGTTCCGGGAGATCGCGGGCACGACGGCCATCATCTACGACCAGACCTGCGCCACCGAAAAGCGCCGGCGCCGCAAACGCGGCACCTTGGTCGACCCGGCCGTGCGTGTCGTGATCAACGAGCTGGTTTGCGAGGGCTGCGGCGACTGCAGCGTCAAGAGCAACTGCCTGTCGGTCGAGCCGCTGGAGACCGAGTTCGGCCGCAAGCGCGCCATCAACCAGAGCACCTGCAACAAGGACATGAGCTGCCTCAAGGGCTTTTGCCCGAGCTTCGTCACCGTGGAGGGTGGAAGACTCAAGGGCAAGGCCAAGGCGCAGGCGGTATCCCCGTATGAAGTCGAACTGCCCGAGCCGGTCCTGCCTTCCCTGCAGGGCGCGTACGGCATCGTGGTCGCCGGCGTCGGCGGCACCGGGGTGATCACCATCGGCCAGTTGCTGGGGATGGCCAGCCACATCGAGGGCAAGGGCATCGTCACGCAGGACGCGGCGGGACTGGCGCAAAAAGGCGGCGCGACCTGGAGCCATGTGCTGATCGGCGAGCGCCAGGAAGACATCCGCACGACACGGGTGAGCATGGCCGGGGCGGACCTGGTCATCGGCTGCGACCCGATCGTCACGGCCGGCAAGGAAACGGTGTTGCGCATGCGCCCAGGCCGCACCCGCGTGGCCTTGAACGCCCACAGCGCGCCCACGGCGGCGTTCGTCAAGAACGCCGACTGGGCCAATCCGGGCGACGCTTGCGCCGCCGAGGTGGCCCGGGCGGTGGGGCCGCAGGCCGTGGCGGCGTTCAATGCCGACGCGGCGGCCACCAGGCTCATGGGCGACAGCATTTACGCCAACCCGATGATGCTCGGCTATGCGTGGCAGAAAGGCTGGATCCCGCTGGCGCGCGAGTCGCTCCTGCGCGCGATCGAGCTCAACGGCGTGGCGGTGGAGAACAACAAAGCCGCCTTCACTTGGGGACAGCGCGCCGCCCACGACGCGGCCGCGATGGAAAACCTCCTCGCGCCGGCCCGGGTGATTGAATTCAAGAAACGTGAAACGCTGGACAGCGTGGTCGCGCGGCGGGTGGAATTCCTCTCGGCTTACCAGAACGCCGCCTATGCGCACAGCTACCGGGACTTCGTGGAAAAGGTCCGCGCCGCCGAAGCGCCGCTGGGCAAGACCCTGCTGACGGAAGCGGTCGCGCGCTACCTGTTCAAGCTGATGGCCTACAAGGACGAATACGAGGTCGCCCGCCTGCACGCCGAGACCGGTTTTCAGGAAAAGATCGCCGCGATGTTCGAAGGCGACTACAAAGTGAACTATCACCTGGCTCCGCCCCTGGTCGCAAGCCGCAACGAAAAGGGCGAACTGCAGAAGAAGAAGTACGGCCCGGCGATGCTCATGGCGTTCCGCGTTTTGTCAAGGCTCAGGGCCTTGCGTGGCACGCCATTTGACATTTTTGGCCGCACCGATGAGCGGCGTGCCGAGCGGGCCCTGCCTGGCGAGTACCGCCACAGCATCGAGCAGGTCATCGCCTCGCTGGACGCGGCAAATCACGCCCAGGCCGTTGAAATTGCCCGGCTCCCGGAGCAGATCAAGGGCTTCGGGCATGTGAAGGAGCGCAATCTGGCCGCCGCCCGGGTCCAATGGCAGCAGCTGATGGCGCAATGGCAGCAGCCCAAGGCCGGGCGACGGGCCGCCTGAAGCCCCTATTGGCATCCCTGGCCATCGGAAGCGAGGTCGGATTACAACTTATTGCCGCAGCCGGGCGGAATACAATCAACTACTTTCCGTCTTTCGGCACACGTGTTGTGCCAGCTCGGCTACGGGCGTATTTCACCAAGACCACCATTTTCTGGAGCCACTGTGTTCATTTCCTCCGCCTATGCCCAAACCGCCGCCGGCGGCGATATGCAGTCGTCACTGATGAGCATGTTGCCGCTGGTGCTGATGTTCGTGGTGCTTTACTTCGTGATGATCCGGCCGCAGATGAAACGGCAAAAGGAGCACCGCACCATGGTCGACGCGCTGGCCAAGGGGGACGAAGTGGCGACCGCCGGCGGGATGCTGGGCAAAGTGACCAGACTGGGCGAGATTTACATCGGCGTGGAAATTGCAAACG
>DATMBW010000007.1:0-6223 GCA_035559095.1 Ramlibacter sp. | reverse complement strand
TGCCGCGCAGCTGCTCGGTCAGTTCCTCCATGCCGGCCGGGCCCATGATCTCGAGCTGCTGGCGCGGCTCGGCCACATCGATCTCGATGTCCCTGTCGTCGAGCAGCCCCTCGCGCAGCTTCTTGCGGAACACCTGCCGCGCCGCGCCCTCGCCCTGCGCCTCGCCGATGCGCGGCGGCGGTACCAGCACGTCGAGGATGCGGTCTTCGGCGGCATCCTCGGCGCGCGAGCGCACCTTGCGCATCTCGGCCACACGCGTCTGCTTCACGGCCATCTCGGCCAGGTCGCGAACGATCGAGTCCACGTCCTTGCCGACGTAGCCCACCTCGGTGAATTTGGTCGCCTCGACCTTGATGAACGGGGCGTCGGCCAGCCGCGCCAGGCGGCGGGCGATCTCGGTCTTGCCCACGCCGGTGGGCCCGATCATGAGGATGTTCTTCGGCGTGATTTCGCCGCGCAACTTTTCGTCCACCTGCTGCCGGCGCCAGCGGTTGCGCAGCGCGATGGCCACCGCGCGCTTGGCGTCTTGCTGGCCGACGATATGGCGGTCCAGCTCGGAGACGATTTCCTGGGGGGTCATTGAGGACATGTTCGGGATCCGGAAAAAAAGAACACCCGTCCGCAGAGGACGCAAAGGATTCGCAGAGGGCGCAAAAGAATACAAAAACCTGTTGACGGGTTCTCTTTTCTGCGTCCTCTGCGTAATCTTTACGTCCTGTGCGTACGGATGTCCGATTTAGAGTGTTTCGATCGTGTGGTGCATGTTCGTGTAGATGCACAGCTCACCGGCGATCGCGAGGGATTTCGCCACGATTTCGCGCGCGCCCAGCTCGGTGTTGTCGAGCAGGGCCTTGGCGGCAGCCTGCGCATAGGCGCCGCCCGAGCCGATGGCGATGATTCCGTGCTCGGGCTCCAGCACGTCGCCGTTGCCCGTAATGATGAGGGACGCTTCCGCGTCGGCAACGGCCAGCATGGCTTCCAACCGGCGCAGTACGCGGTCGGTGCGCCAGTCCTTGGTCAGCTCGATCGCCGCGCGCACCAGCTGCCCCTGGTGCTTTTCCAGCTTGGCCTCGAAGCGCTCGAACAGTGTAAAAGCGTCGGCTGTGGCACCCGCGAAGCCGGCTATCACCTTATCGTGGTACAGCTTGCGCACCTTGCGGGCGGTGCCCTTGACGACCACATTGCCGAGCGTCACCTGGCCGTCGCCGCCGATCGCCACCTGCCAGCGGCCCGCGGCGTCCTTGCGCCGCACGCTGACGATGGTCGTGCCGTGAAATTGTTCCATCTCGACCATGTGGGGGTTGTGTGGGCTTTTGCAACCGGCGGATGACTGACCTTGCCTGCGGCGTCGATGACAAATGACTCAAGCCAATGTCATGCGTCGTCAATTGTCATTGACCATCAGTCGGTCCGCGCCAGCACCCGCGCGTGCTCGCTGATGCCGATGACGTTGAAAAATGCCGCGACCAGGCGGTGCACTTGCACGAATTGGACCTGGCGGCCCTCGACCTGGCGCGACGTTACCCAATTGAGCAGGCTGCCGGCCGCCGAGAAGTCGATGCGGATCAGGCGCGCGCAGGAAATGATCATCACGTCGGCGCCCATGAGCTTGTTTTCCAGCATCTCCAGCGCCTCGGTGGCATCGCCGAGGATCTGCCCGGCGAGCTCGACGGTCGATATGTTGGACATCTGCGAACTCGGTCCCACCGAGTGCGTATCGCTGTAGCCCATGCTCATGCCCGACGACAGCGAATCGTGGAACGCCTCGCCCACGATGGTGTGGCCGGGCACGTAACTGCCGTCCGCCTGCAGCGGCTTGTACTCGCAGCGGGCGCTTTCCCACGACGGCGGCGAGACCTCGTAGGTGACGCAGTAGTCCAGCGCCACCAGTTCGAACTCGTCCGGGCGGTGCATCACCCGCAGCACTTCCATGCGCAGCTTCCACCAGGCCGGATTCGCGTTCTTGTCGCCCGACGGCGTGGCGCTCTTGAGCACTTGCTCCAGATTGTCGGCGCCGATGAAGCGCAGCTGCACCGGCTGGCCGGCCCATTGGGTGAACAGCCGCGTCAGCCCTTCCACCGCAGCTTCGTCGATGACGTTGAGCTTGGCCCAGCTCATGCGCCAGGGCGGCTGCGCCTTGGCCAGCGCCGCCGTCATCGCCGCGACGGTCTGTGTGCCCATCGTGGCGGGACAAGTCCAGTTGGCCGGCTGCTGAGCGCCTCCCACGGGCGCCGCCGGAGCATGCATTCGCCCGACGGCCTCCGGCACCGAGAACCACTGCGGCGCGGAGCGGCCGAACCGGCCGGCGAAATCGATGGCGGCCGTCTCGTAGCGCTCCTGCTGCCCGGTTGCGCGGTACAGGTCGAACAACGTCAGCCAGGTCTCGTCATGATCGATGCGCGCGCCCTGCGGGCCAAGCACTTCCATCAGGCCGGCTTCGGCGCCGGCATCGTCGCCGTTGGCGAAGCGGATCGAGGCCTCTTCGAGTTCGGGATCGTGCGCAAACTCTTCCACGTCGATCGCGAACAGCTTGGAAGCCGAAAAGCCCATGCTGCCGCCGCTGGCCGGCTCGGAGGGAGGTCCTGCTGGCGTGGCGGCCGACGCCGCGGACGCAGCCGCCCGCGCACCGGTACGCTCCGCGGGCGGGGGAACCACGGGCACAGCGGGAAACGGGTCGGCCGCCACCGGTCGACGCGGTGCGGCCGGCTCCATCGGAGGCAGCAGCGCCGGCGCCTCCGCTTCGGCGGGCGCCGCTTCCTTGTCGGGGCGCAGCGCCTGGGGCTCGGTCCTGGTGTACGAGGTGGATGCGAGCGGGGACTGGGGCGAGCCCACGCGCCGGCCGACGGCTTCCGGCGGCACGTGCGAGGACATCGGGAAGCTGGTGCTGCTGCCGCTGCGGCTGGTGACTTCCCCATGCTTGGTCTTCCACCATTGCATGGACATCTGGGCCTCGATCTCGTCGATCTTTTTCAGCGTGGTGGCCCGGTCGTCCGGCTTGGAAGGCATCGAGCTCTGGAAAAACGAGGGCCGCGCCGCCGGGTCCTGCCCGGCCATCACCTCGCTGCGCCGCATCTTGCGCAGCATGTCGAATTCGCGCTTCCGGACGAAATCGTTGCGCCGCTTGCGCTCGATCATCTCCTTGAGCATCTGCTTGGAGTAGCTGCTCTCCCGATCGCTCTCCGGCTGGTCGAGATCGGCCCAGTTCGTCGTGGGGTTCCTGACGAACTTCACCACCTTGGACAGCAAGCCGTTGTTTTCTTCCTTCGGCGGCATGGCGAGGCTGGTGTGGGTCCTGCTTGAAAACTGGGCGGAAAGCTAGTCCCCGAACATTTTCTGCTTGAGTTCCCGGCGCTGTTGTGCTTCCAGAGACAGAGTGGCAGTCGGCCGCGCCAACAGGCGTCCAACCCCGATCGGCTCGCCGGTTTCGTCGCAGAAGCCATAGTCGCCGGCGTCGATGCGGGCGATCGACTGCTCGATCTTCTTGAGCAGTTTGCGTTCGCGATCGCGGGTGCGCAGTTCCAGCGCGTGCTCTTCCTCGATCGTGGCCCGGTCGGCCGGATCGGGAACGATCACGGTGTCCTCGCGCAGGTGTTCAGTGGTCTCGCCCGCGCTGTTGAGGATCTCCTGTTTGAGCTGCGTGAGCTTGAACCGGAAGAAGGCCATCTGCTTCTCGTTCATGTACTCCGAGTCGGGCATGGCCATCACTTCCGCATCCGAGAGCTCTTCGACCGGCTTGCTCTTCCAGTTGTTGGCGAGCTTGGGGTCTTTCTTGACGGCCACTAGCGGCGGGACGGTAAGGACTGAAGGGGACATCGTTTGGGTATAGCTTGCTTTGGCAGCGGTGGACGCCACGGATTGCGCCATAGAAGGCACCGTGATCTGCGCCAGCCGCGCCGAGGGTTTAGTGGCCCGCGCCGGTTCAGCCGTCAAGGTGGCGGCATCGGGGCGCGGTGGCATGGCGCGCGGAAGCGCGGCACCTGCCGGTTTGGATTTGGCAGCCGCCTTGGCCGGAACCGCCTTGGATTTGGCCGCCACGGCTTTGGAGGCAGGTTTGGCCTTGGCGGCCGGCACCGCCTTTTTCGCGGCCACCGGCTTGGCTGTCTTGACGGGCATTTTTTTCGCCGGCGTCTTGACCGGCGGCTTCGCAGTTGCTTTCTTGACCGGCGCCGCCTTGGCTGGCGCCCTGGCGGGAACCTTGCCGGCCGGCGCCTTTTTCGCCCCGGCCTTGACCGCCGGCTTGGCGGTCCTGGACGCGGGTTTGGCCTTGACCGCCGGCTTGCCGGCCTTGGCGCCGGGCTTTGCCGGCTTTGCGCTGGCCTTGGTTTGAGGCTTCACTTCCTGTCTCCTCGCGTCGGCAGCGCGGGCATGCTGCCCCGCGCGCACCAACCTTCCCTTTTCTGATGGATCGCCTTCATTTTCATGAATGCGAGTTATACCCCGATTGGCGGCCGCCGGGCGCTCACGGTTGGGGTTTTCACCCCGCCGCTCAGGAACGGGCCCGCCAAAGGGCAAACCCATCAGTTGCAGAATCGAGACAAACATGGAGCACCGTCGTTATTTTTGCGAAACGCGCTAGCCTACATCAAACAAGACACTGCTCCAGCCCCTGCAAAAAGATATCTTTGGGCAGGTCGATTCCGATGAACACCATCTTGCTGTTGCGGGTTTCGCTGTCGGCCCACTGTGGCCCCAGGTCACTGCCCATCAACTGGTGCACGCCCTGGAAGATCACCTTGCGGTCGGTGCCCTTCATATGGAGCACACCCTTGTAGCGCAGCATGCGGGGCCCGTAGATATTGACGATGGCGCCCAGGAAGTCCTCCAGCCTGGCCGGATCGAACGCGCGCTGGGACTTGAACACGAAGCTCTTGACGTCATCGTCGTGGTGATGGTGGTGGCCATGGCCCGCCGTGCCGTGGGACGGGTGGTCGCAGGCATCGCCATGCGCGTGGTCGTGGTCGTCGTGGTCGTGGTCGTCGTCGGCTTCCTTCAGGAAGTCGGGATCGATGTCCAGCTTGGCATTCAGGTTGAAGCCACGCAGGTCGAACACTTCCGATAGCGCGACCTCGCCGAAATGCACCGCCTTCTGCGGCGCCCGGGGGTTCATGTGCTTGAGGCGGTGGATCAGCGCGTCGGTTTCGTCCTGGGCCACCAGGTCCGTCTTGCTGATGAAGATCTGGTCGGCGAAGCCCACCTGGCGGCGTGCCTCCTGCCGGTCGTTGAGCTGCTGGGCCGCGTGCTTGGCGTCCACCAGCGTGAGGATCGAATCGAGCAGATACGTTTCGGCGATCTCGTCGTCCATGAAGAAGGTCTGCGCCACCGGCCCCGGGTCGGCCAGGCCGGTGGTTTCGATGACCACGCGGTCGAACGCCAGCAGCCCCTTGCGCCTCTTGGCCGCCAGCAGCTGCAAGGTGGCGCGCAAATCCTCGCGGATCGTGCAGCAGATGCAGCCGTTGCTCATCTGGATGATCTGCTCCTTGGTGTCGGAAACCAGGATGTCGCTGTCGATGTTCTCCTCGCCGAATTCGTTCTCGATCACGGCGATCTTCATGCCATGCGCTTCCTGCAGCACGCGCTTGAGCAGCGTGGTCTTGCCGGAACCGAGAAAGCCGGTAAGGATGGTGGCGGGGATGAGACTCATGGCCGGCAGTTTAGCGGGCAAGTGAATGCCGGGTTGAATACCGGACGAATACCAAACTCCCGTACGCGAAGGGCGCGAAGTTACGCGAAGGACGCGAAATAGTCCTAATAAAGTCTTTAACCCAAACTGGTTTTCTTTTGCGTCTTTCGCGATTCCTTCGCGCCCTTCGCGTACGGGTGTCCGTTTTTTACTTCCGCACGATCACCAGCCCCTTCAAGTACTCCCCCTCCGGGAAAGCCAGCGTCATCGGATGGTCCGGTGCGCCGCCCAGGCGCTCGCCGATGTAGCCGTCCACCCCCGCATCGGCGCCCGCGGAAGCGACGATCTTGTGGAACAGGTCGGCGCTGATGCCGCCCGAGCAGGAATAGGTGAACAGCACGCCGCCGGGCCGAAGGAGCTTGAGCGCCAGCCGGTTGATGTCCTTGTAGGCGCGGGCCGCGCGTTCCGCGTGGGCCGCCGTGGGAGCCAGCTTCGGCGGATCCAGGACGATGCCATCGAAGCCGCGGCCCTCCTCGATGAAGCGCCGCAAGGATGCATTGACGTCGGCGTCGATGAACTCGGTTTGCGCGGGGTCGAACCCGT
>DATMBW010000006.1:0-8780 GCA_035559095.1 Ramlibacter sp. | reverse complement strand
CCCAAAGGCAAGGAAGTCCCGTTGACCGTGGGACCCGATGTACGCAACCTCGAGCAGGTCAAGGTCGGTGACCGCGTGACGGTTCGCTATCTCGAGGCCCTGACTCTCACGCTGAAGAAGGACGGCAAGGAGCTGCGCAGTTCCACCAAGGCTTCGGACGCCGCAAGGGCAAAGGCTGGCGAGCGTCCGGGCGGGATGGTCGCCGAGCAGACTACTGTCACCGCCGACGTGATTGCGGTGAACCCCAAGGCGCACACGGTCACGCTGCGCGGACCGAAACAGGAGGTCGATCTCTACGTGGCCGATCCCGAGCAATTGAAACTGATCAAGGTCGGCGACCAGATTGAAGCCGTGTACACGGAGGCACTGGCCTTGTCCGTCAAGCCCGCCGCCCCGGCCAAGAAATAGGCTTGGCTTCAAGGCTGCCGGCAGCGACGGCGACGCCGGGATGACCCGTGCAGCTACCTACGCCCCAGCGCGCGTATATCGCTCCATCTGGCATTCGGCGCCACCAGGGCTCGTATTGCACGGTGACGCTGTATAGCCCTGGGAAACTCCAGAGCAGGCGGCCAGCGCAAGAAGAAGAATCAGACTCGATGCTTTCAGCATATTCGCTCCTTGTTTCGCAAGCCGCCAATGATCCGAAGGCACACCGCAAGGTGCATGCGCCTGCATGGCCATCATGGACTTGGCAGGGTCTACGATAACGCTTCACACACCTCGACAGCGTATTGGACCTTGGTCCAATGCATCGTCGACGCAGACCACTTCATCGAGTCCGTCGCGCTTAAAGCATGAGGTTGTACAAGTACCCTTGCCCGCTCAGAAGGCGGGATTTCCGCCAGAGTCGTTGGGTTGCACACCGAGTCGTCCGCGCACCCGGAACTGGATGTGCTTGCCTGCCGCCCCAGTGATGCCGCGGGCTTTTTGCCGCGTGTCGTGCGGCGGCTTACTGGGTCTGGACCGGCTGGTCCAATCCGGCCGGCTTCGGCACCTCGATCTGCACCTTGAAGCGCTCCTTGAGCAGGTTGTAGTAGGCGAGGTTCTCGGCCGCAGCCCACCACTGCGCATACTGCTGGCGCTCCTGGCTCGCGACGTCGGCGGGCGGCGCCTCGCGCGGCAGCACCTTGTTGACCTTGACCAAGGCATATCCCTGCTCGCCCAGATCGACTCCGACGATCGCGGGCAAAGCCGCCGGGTCCGCCCTCAGCGCGGCCTCGACCACAGCCTGCGGCTGCTTCTGCGACTCCTGGCGCGAGATCGTGACGGGGGCCGGCAAGCCGGCGGCTGCCGGGTTCGCCTTCCAGGCCGCGAGCTTTTCCATGCCTTCCTTCTTCGCGAGTTCGGCCGCTCGCGCGGCCACCACGCGCTCGCGCACGCGCTCCTTCACCTCGGCAAACGGCAGCGTGCGCGCCGGTGTGTACTGCGAGACGCGTCCCGCCACCAGCGTGTTGGGCGCGATCTCCACCGCTTCGGTGTTGCGCTTCTTCTGCGTGCTGTCGGTTGAAAACAGGGCCTCCAGAAACTTGGCATTGGCCAGCGCGCCGGTGGCTCCCGGCCGGGGGCTGCGGGTGACGTTGCTTGCCGTCCTGATTTCCAGCTTGAGCCGGTCCGCCACCGGCTTGAGGCTGTCGGCCTGCTCGTACACGCCGTTGCTGAAAGTGTCCGCCGCCTCGGCGTACTTGCGCTGGGCCTGCTGCTTCTTCAGTTCGGCTTCCAGCTCGGGCTTCATTTCCTCGAAGCTGCGCTGCTTGGGCGCCTTGATGTCGGTGACCATGATGATGTGGTAGCCGAACTCGGTTTCGACCAGGCCGCTGATCTCGCCTTTCTTGAGCGCGAAGGTCGCTTCCTCGAATGGCTTGGTCATGGCACCGCGCGCGAAGAAATCCAGGTCGCCGCCGTTCGCGGCGGAGCCGGGATCCTGCGAATTCTTCTTCGCGACCTCGGCGAAACTGCCGGGCGACTTCTGCACCGCCGCCAGCAGCTCCTGCGCCTTGGCCTTGCCCTTTTCGCGCTCGGCGGCCGGCGCGCCCTGGGGGACCGCGACCAGGATATGGCTGGCGCGCCGCTCCTCCTTGCCCGAGAGCCGTCCGGCGTTCTGTTCGTAGTAGGTCTTGAGATCCTGCTCGTTGACGGCCAGGCCCTTCCTGACCGCATCCAGGTCGAGCACCAGGTATTCGATGCCGGCCTGCTCCGGCGCCTGGAACAGCGCCGCATTGCCTTTGTAAAACGTCTCGAGTTCGGCGTCGGTGGGTTTGATGCGGCCGGCGTAGTCGGCCGTCGCGAACCGCGCCACCTGCACTTCGCGTTTTTCGAAGAAGGCGTTGAGCGAGAGGTTGGCCTGCGTCGCGGTGGCCAGGCTCGTGCCGCCCACGCCGCCCATGACCTGCCGCGCCGACAGGTCGGCCCGCACGCTGGCCTCGAACATCTCGGGTGTCATGCCCTGCGAACCCACAAGCTGGCGGTAGCGCGCCATGTCCAGCCTGCCGTCCGGCCCGCGCAAGGCGGCGATCAATTCGTTTTGCTGCAACTCCCGCGCCAGCCGTTGGTCGCTGGTCGCGAGCTTGGACTTCGCTGCGGCGGCGGCGAGCACGCGGTCGCGCACCATGCGCTCCAGCGTCGAATAGCGCGCGGCCGGTGAATCCAGCAGCTTGGGATCGAGGGCCGGCATGGACTGGCGAAGCCGGTCGACTTCGCGCTTGTGCGCTGCATCCCAATCGCCTTGCAGGATCTCCTGCCCATCGACCTTGGCCACCGCATCGCCTTTTTCCCTGAAGCGGTTGTACCCATTGATGCCCACGAGCACGAAAGACGGGAAGATCAGCAGGAACAGCACGAGCTGCATGACCCTGGTGTGCTTGCGAACGAAATCAAACATGCTCAGAACTCACAACGTTTAAAAGACACTTCGGGCGCGACCGCCGCCGGCTTGCGCCGGCATGCTCGCCAACTTAAGTCACGCCCAAACAAAAGGCGAACATCTGTTCGCCTTCGGCTGGTTTTGGTGGGTGCTGACGGGATCGAACCGCCGACCTACGCCTTGTAAGGGCGCCGCTCTACCAGCTGAGCTAAGCACCCCACCGGAAACGCACCGCTCAGTTCAGCGCGTCCTTGAGCGCCTTGCCGGGACGGAACTTGGGAACCTTGGCTGCCTTGATTTTAATCGCTGCGCCGGTGCGGGGGTTGCGGCCGCTCCTGGCGGCCCGTTTGCCCACTGCGAATGTGCCGAAACCAACCAGTGAAACCGAGCCGCCTTTCTTAAGCGTGGTCTTCACGGCGCCGATCATCGACTCCAGCGCGCGGGTAGCTGCGGCCTTCGAGATGTCTGCATGTTTTGCGATGTGCTCAATCAGTTCGGTCTTGTTCACAAGGAGCCCCTCGTAGAGAGAATTAGTTGATCGGGATACTCTTCAAAGTTATTGCCTCCCGATGCTGCGGCCACCATGAGGTGTCCAGAGGCGAGGAGTCGGGAGACTTCTTCGCGGCCTGAAGCCACCGACCGATTAGAGCGACGGACCCTCGCACTGTCAATACAACGGGCGGCTTTACAACAGCGTGGGAGCGGATTCTAGTTGCTTTTAGCTAGATTTCATGCGGCTTGCGGGCCGATTGGCGCGCCGCGCCGCGCCAAATTCCACGAAGAGAAACGCGTCCTCGCGCATTACACGGAGGCGGCGATGGCGCGCCCCAGATCGCCCGTATTCGCCGCGCCACCGAGGTCCGGCGTGCGCGGCGCACCGCTTGCCGGCTGCAAGACGCGTTCGATGGCCGCGAGCACCGCGTCGTGTGCCTGGCGGTATCCAAGGAAGTCGAGCATCATCGCGCCGCACCAGATCTGCCCGATCGGGTTGGCGATGTTGCGCCCCGCGATGTCCGGCGCGGACCCGTGCACGGGCTCGAATAGCGAAGGGTACTTGCGGTCGGGATTGAGGTTGGCGCTCGGCGCGATGCCGATGGTTCCTGTGCACGCCGGCCCCAGGTCGCTGAGGATGTCGCCGAACAGGTTGCTGGCAACCACCACGTCGAAAAAGTCCGGCCGCTGGACAAAGTGGGCCGTGAGGATGTCGATGTGGAACTTGTCGACCTTCACTTGCGGATAGGCCTTCGCCATCTCGGCAACGCGCTCGTCCCAGTAGGGCATGGTGATCGCGATGCCGTTGGACTTGGTGGCGCTCGTGAGGTGTTTTTTCGGGCGCGTCTGCGCCAGCTCGAAGGCAAATTTCAGAACCCGGTCCACCCCCACCCTGGACATCACGGTTTCCTGCATCACGATCTCGCGTTCGGTGCCCGGGTACATGCGCCCGCCGATGCTGGAGTATTCGCCCTCGGTGTTCTCGCGAACGATGTACATGTCGATCTCGCCCGGCCCGCGCGCGCTGCCGTCGCGGCGCACCACCGGGGCGACGATGCCGGGCATCAGGCGGGCCGGCCGCAGATTGACGTACTGGTCGAATTCGCGCCGGAACAGCAGCAGCGAGCCCCACAGCGACACATGGTCCGGGATCTTCTCGGGCCAGCCGACGGCCCCGAAAAAGATCGCGTCATGGCCGCCGATCCGGTCCTTCCAGTCGTCCGGCAGCATCTTGCCGTGCTTCTCGCAATAGTCCCAGCTCGAAAAGTCGAAGTGGTCGAACGCCAGGTCGATGCCGAACTTGCCCGCCGCCGCCTCCATCACCCGGATGCCTTCGGGCATCACTTCCTTGCCGATGCCGTCGCCGGCGATCACCGCGATGCGTTTCCTGCTCATTTCAATGGGCTCCTGTCGACTTGAAAAACTGCAAGGCTTCCTCCAGAAACAGCGCCTGCGCTTCTTGCGCAATGTAATGGCCACAAGGAAAACTGCCTGCGCTCACGGGTCGCAAGCTCAAGAGCCCCGCGGCGAAGGCGAGCGCACCACGAGGCTGACGCCCAGCGCCGTGAGGGCGATGCCCGCGACGGTGACCGCCGTGATCGCCTCGCCGAACAGCAGCCAGGCCATCACGGCCGTGCAGGGCGGCACCAGGTACATCAGGCTCGAGACGGCGGTGGCCGCGCCGCGGTGGATGAGCAGGTAGAGCAGCGAGCTGCCGCCCAAGGTCAGCGCCAGCACCGACCAGGCCATGGCGCCGGCTAGCTGGCCGGTCCAGCGCACGCTTTCGCTTTCGAGCAGCGTCAGCGGCAAGGTGACCGCGAATGCGGCGCAAAGCTGCACCAGGCTGGCGGTGCGCACGTCGCAGGGCGCCACGAAGCGCTTCTGGTAGATCGTGCCGACCGTGATGCTCAGCAGGGCACCCAGCGCCAGCAGGAAATTGACGCTGCTGATCTCGCCCACGCCCAGCTTTTGCCAGACCACCAGCGCCAGGCCGCCGAAGCCCAGGGCCAGGCCGGCCCACTGGCGCGCCGACACGACGCCGCCTCGCGACGAGACCCACACCGCCGTGAGCACCGGCTGCAGGCCAACCAGCAGCGCCGCCAGGCCCGCGCCCATGCCCAGCTTGACCGCGGCCCAGACGCCCCCCAGATAGCCGCCATGCATCAACATGCCCGTGACGGCCAGATGCTTGACTTGCCTGCGATCGGCGGGCACCACTGCGACGCCCGCGGCCATGGCCCATACAGCGAAGCAGGCCACCGACAGGAAGTAGCGCAATGCCAGGAATTTCATCGGCGGGGCATGCGGCATGCCGAAGCGCGCAACGATGAAGCCGGTGCTCCAGATCAGGACGAAGATGGCCGGCATGGCCCGCACCAGGACGTCCTGCCGGGAAGAAGAACTCATGCCCTATTTCACCCGTTTGCGGATTTCCGGCAACGCCTTTTGCAGGTAATAGACCATGGACCACACGGTCAGGATCGCGGCGATCCAGATCAGCCAGGTTCCCCAGCGGCCGGTGTCGATCAGGCCGAACAGCGGGCCGTCGAACAGCAGGAACGGAATCGCGATCATCTGCACGATGGTCTTGAGCTTGCCCAGCATGTGCACCGCGACGCTCTTGGAAGCACCGATCTGGGCCATCCATTCGCGCAGCGCCGAAATCGCGATCTCGCGGCCGATGATGATCAGCGCCACGAACACATCGGCCCGCTTCAGGTGCACCAGCACCAGCAGCGATGCGCACACCAGGAACTTGTCGGCCACCGGATCCAGGAAGGCGCCGAAAGACGACGTCTGGTTCAGCCTTCGGGCCAGATAGCCGTCTAGCCAGTCGGTGAGGGCGAAGATCACGAACATGACCGTCGCCACGAGATTCTGCAAGCCCGGGTCCAGGCCCAGGTAGAACACACCGACGATCAGCGGAATCGCAACGATGCGCGTCCAGGTCAGGACCGTGGGGATTGTGAGGAACATGGGCCCGATTCTGGCATGAGCGGCGTTGGGCGTTCAGCGTGGACTTCCGCCCAACCCTCAACGCCCTACGCTCCTCAATGCAGCGCGCGGTAGATTTCCTCGGCCAGTTCCCTGGAAATTCCTTCGACGCTGGCGATGTCCTCCACGCCGGCGGCGGCTACGCCCCGCACCCCGCCGAAGCGTTGCAGCAGCCGCGCGCGCTTTTTCGCGCCGATGCCGGGAATTTCCTCGAGCTGGCTGCCGCCCACCCGCACCCGGGCACGGCGCGCCCGCATGCCGGTGATGGCGAAGCGATGGGCCTCGTCGCGGATTTGCGCCACCAGCATCAGCGCGGCCGAATCCTTGCCCAGGTAGACTTTGTCGCGGCCGTCGGCGAACACCAGTTCTTCCAGGCCCACCTTGCGGCCTTCGCCCTTTTCGACCCCGACGATCACCGCCAGGTCCAGGCCCAGCTCGGCGAACACCTCGCGCGCCATGCTCACCTGGCCCTTTCCGCCGTCCACCAGCACCAGGTCGGGCAGGCGGCCCGCGCCGCCGCCGCTGGCCGTGGGCGGCGTGGCTTCCGGCGCGTCGCGGCCGGCTTCGGCCAGCTTGCTATAGCGGCGCAGCAGCACCTGGCGCATGGCGGCATAGTCGTCGCCGGGCGTGATGCCTTCGATGTTGTAGCGCCGGTATTCGGAGTTCTGCATCCGGTGGTGGTGGAACGCGACGCAGGAGCCCTGCGTCGATTCGCCCGCCGTGTGCGAGATGTCGAAGCACTCGATACGGAAGTTGTCCAGGTTGTCCGGCGCCAGGTCGAGCGCTTCGACCAGGGCGCGCGTGCGCGCCTGCTGCGAGCCTTCCTCGGCCAGGAGCCGCGCCAGCTGGATGCCGGCGTTCTTCTGCGCCATCTCCAGCCACAGGCGGCGCTGTTCGCGCGGGTTGTGCACGGCGCCGATCTTCAGCCCGGACTGCTCGGACAGCGCACCAATCAGCTCGCGGCTGACCGGCTCGCTGGTGATCAGGCATGGCGGCACCGGCACGCCGATGTAGTGCTGGGCGATGAAGGCCTCGAGTACCTGCACTTCCACCGGGACCGCGGGCGCAGCCTCGAGCCCCTCGTCGATGCCGCTGTCGAAGTCCTGCACCGCCGCCGCATCCTCGATGTGGCTCGGGAAATACGGCCGGTCGCCCAGGTGGCGGCCGCCGCGCACCATGGCCAGGTTCACGCAGGCCTTGCCGCCCTGCACCTTCACCGCGAGGATATCCACGTCCTTGTCGGAAATCGTTTCCACGGACTGCTGGTGCAGCACCTTGGACAAGGCCCCGATCTGGTTGCGCAACTCGGCCGCCTGCTCGAACTCCAGCTTTTGCGCATGCTTCATCATCCGCGTCTCGAGTGCCGCCAGCACGGCCTGGGTGTCGCCGCGCAGGAAAGCCTCGGCGTGCTGCACGTCCTGCCGATAGTCCTGCGCGGAGATGAGATTCACGCAGGGCCCCGAGCACCGCTTGATCTGGTAGAGCAGGCAAGGCCGGGTGCGGTTGGCGAACACCGTGTCTTCGCAGGTGCGCAGCCGGAACACTTTCTGCAGCAGCTGGATCGATTCCTTCACCGCCCAGGCGCTGGGATACGGCCCGAAATAGCGGTGCCTGCGGTCGACCGCGCCGCGGTAATAGGCCACGCGCGGAAAGGTCGACGCGGAAACGGCCGCCGCTTCGCTCAAAGAGCCCTTCTGCGGACCGGAAATCTTCAGGTAGGGGTAGCTCTTGTCGTCGCGAAACAGGATGTTGTAACGCGGGTTGAGTGTCTTGATCAGGTTGTTCTCGAGCAACAGCGCCTCGGCCTCGGACCGAACCACCGTGGTCTCCATGCGCACGATCTTGCCGATCATGTGGCCGATACGCGTGCCGCCATGGTTCTTCTGGAAATAGCTGGACACGCGCTTTTTCAGGTTGCGCGCCTTGCCCACGTACAGCACGGCGCCGTCGACGTCGAAATAGCGATAGACGCCCGGCAGGGCGGGCAACGCCGCGACCTGCGCCAGCAGCTGATCGGAATGAAGCTCGGACATACAGCCGCTATTGTGGACAATCCCCGGAATACCATCGACCCCGCCATGCTCTGGGATATCTTCTGCAAGGTCATCGACAACCACGGCGACATCGGCGTGTGCTGGCGCCTGGCGACCCAGCTGGCCGCCCGCGGCCAAGGGGTTCGGCTGTGGGTCGACGACGCCTCGGCCCTGGCCTGGATGGCGCCCCGGCAATTCGCGGGAGTGCAAGTCCTGCCCTGGCACGCGCAGTTGCAGCCGCAGGAGCCCGGCGGCGTGGTGATCGAGGCCTTCGGCTGCGAACTGGCTCACAGCTTCCAGGCGGCCATGGCAGCCAGGACGCGGGAGCGAGGCGGGCAGCCGGCATGGATCAACCTGGAGTACCTCACCGCCGAATCCTTCGCCGAACGCAGCCACGCCCT
>DATMBW010000005.1:0-6193 GCA_035559095.1 Ramlibacter sp. | reverse complement strand
GCCTCGGCGGTTTTCTGCACGCAAACACCGACGGCGCCGGCCTGCATCTGGAGTTTGGCAAGCGCCACGCTCTTGTGCATCTTGGCGTGGGGCCGCCAGCGCACGTCGTGTTTCCGGGCGAACTCGGCCATCCGGCCCAGGTTGCGTTTCATGGCGTCCAGGTCGACCACCAGGGCAGGGGTGTCGATGGCGTTGACGCTCTGGCCGACCAGTTGGGCCAGCTGATCAGCAACTGGTGTCTTCGTCGGCGGCTTCATTGTCCAGATGTTGGGTGTCGGACCAGCCTATCAGGGTAAAACCTTCCGGCGTCCACAGCAGCCGGTTGATGGCGCCGTTGGGCAGTTCCCAGGTTCGGGGGGAATTGACCTCCTGTCCGGTCGCGACCCGGTAGAGGGTGTCCAGCACCCCGCCATGCGCGACCACGACGATCTGTTGGCCCGGGTGCCGCGACGCCAGCGATTGCACGGTCCGGGTCACACGGTCCCGCAACTGGAGCAGCGATTCGCCGCCCTCGGGCGGCGCCCACTCGGGAATCCGGTTGCGCCAGTTCTGCGCCTGGTCGGGCCAGTTCTCGTGGATTTCGGAAAAGGTCTTGCCTTCGAACATGCCGAAGCTGCGTTCGCGCAGGCCTTCCTCGGCCACGACCGGAATGCCTGTCACCTCGGCAATCGTTTGCGCGGTTTCATGGGCTCGCCCCAGATCACTGGTATAGACGGCGCTGATGGTCTCGCCGGCCAGCGCTTCGCCAACGCGCCGCGCCTGCCACCGCCCCGTGTCGTTCAATCCGATGTCCAGCTGCCCCTGGATGCGCGCGTCCACGTTCCAGGCGGTCTCGCCATGGCGCACGGCAATGATCCGGGTGGCTTCCATCACTGGGCATTCTATTTGCCCAGCATGCCTTATGCTCTCAATTCGTAGCGATTTGTTTTCCGCCGACCTGGATGTCGATCCGGCGCGGCCCGGCGGGCGGGTTGGGGAACCCGTGCAAAGCAACTTCGAACATGGCTGGAAAAACCGATGTATCGTCGAGCCAAGGACCTTCGTTGACGGCATGGCTCTCGAAAACAACCCGGTTCGAGGGCAACTCCCGCATGATCACGCTGACCTCGCGCTGGAACCAGGGCGGCTCCATCCATCCATACGGGCCCGGATAACCGTACCCGTGGCCAAGGCGGCCGTGCCAGCCCCAGCCCCAGCCCCAGCCGTCCCACGAGCTAGCCCAAGGCGAATATACCCGCTGCAGCCGCGCTGAGACCTGGACGGTGAGGTGCGCACTGGCTTCGTCCCTGCGCAGGCCGGCCTTGTGCAACGCGGGGTCGGCCATGGCCTCCAGCTGGGCCTGGGCCGGCGATTGTTGCGACGGCAGCCGGTCGAATCGATACACGGGTTGGGCCGGCACGGAGGTGAGGCCGGAGAACGCATGGACGTTGTTGTCCAGCAGGTAAGTCCCGGCGCAGCCGGATAGCAGCCATGGGGCCAGGATGAGCCAGCCGAGCAAGCGCAATGTGGAGTGCTTCATGCGTAACCCCCGGTGCGAACGATCCCATTCGACCCTGATGATTGTCGCGTGTTCCGTGCATCCAAGGGCACTCGGCAACGTCTTGTAATCGCCGATAAGGACCGCTGCTAATGGTAGCCGGGCACGAGGTCGTTGCACTGGCTTCTAGAATTACAAACCTCCAGGCAAGGCTGCAGCATGAACCCAACCGATTTCAACAAGCTTCGCAAACGAATCCGCCGCGAGGCCGGCCGCGCCGTCACCGATTTCGGGATGATCGCCGACGGGGATCTCGTGATGGCCTGCCTCTCCGGCGGCGCCGACAGCTACACCATGCTCGACACGCTGCTGTTTCTCAAGTCGGTGGCGCCGATCCGGTTCGATGTGATCGCCGTGAATCTGGATCAGAAGCAGCCGGGGTTCCCTGCACACGTGCTGCCGCAGTATCTTTCCGCGCTGGGGGTCGCCTACCGGATTGTCGAGCAGGACACTTATTCGGTCGTCAAACAGAAGATTCCGGAAGGCAAGACCACCTGCTCGCTGTGTTCGAGACTCAGGCGGGGGGTGCTGTACAGCACGGCCCAGGAGATCGGGGCCACCAAGATAGCGCTGGGCCATCACAGGGAAGATCTCCTGGAGACGATGCTGCTGAACATGTTCTACGGCGGCACGCTCAAGGCCATGGCGCCCAAGCTGTTCTCGGACGACGGCAGGAACGTCGTCATCCGGCCGATGGTGTACTGCCGCGAGAAGGACATCAAGGCCTACGCGCAGGAAATGGCGTTTCCAATCATCCCCTGCGATCTATGCGGCTCGCAGCCGAACCTGCAGCGCAAAACGATGAAGCAGCTGCTCGATACGTGGGACAAGGAATTCCCGGGCCGCGTGGACAATATGCTGCGGGCTCTGTCCAACGTCATCCCCAGCCATTTGCTCGACCGGAAACTCGACGGTTTTGGGTCGGGCCGGTTGCAGGCCAACGAAGAGCCCTTCGGCGAGACGCTGGTGATCGAACCCTGCGGCGACACCGAAAAGCCTGTTCCGGTCGAATGGCCGCGCAGGGTTGAGGGCGGGCCCGCGCGTCGGGCTGCCTGACGGTGTCCCGCTGGGTGCTCAGACTTTGGCGGCGGACGGAGAAACCGCCTTTTTCGCCCGCGCTGCCGCGGGCAAGCGTTCCTCGCGCATGAAGAGTCTGGCCACCACGCCGCGCAGCCAGCGGTTGCCCGGCTCGTCGTGATAGCGCGCGTGCCAGTGCTGCTTGATCAGGAACGGCGGTAGCGTGAGCGGGCACTCCATCAACCGCAGTTGCGCCATGCCCGCCAGCGTCTCGCCGATCTGGCGCGGGAGCGTGGCGATCAGGTCGGTGGCGGACACGATGCCCGACAGGCCCAGGAAGCCGGGGAGTTCGACCACGACGCGTCGCTCGACCGCGTCGCGGCTCAGGGCGTCCTCCAGCAGCTGGGCGCCCGTGCCGGCCGTGATCGCGACATGCGCCTCCCGGTTGTAGTCGCGCAGCGTGAGGCTGCCTTGGACCCGGGGATGGTCGCGGTTGACCAGGCACACCCAGTCCTGGGGGAACAGGGTTTGCTGGTAGAACCCCGACTCGAGCCACGGCACGAAGCCGAGCGCCAGGTCGGCGGCGCCGGACTGGAGGGCATGGGCGGTTTCGCCGTCGATGCGCGCCGCCACCAGCCGCACGTGCGGCGCCACGCTTCGCACGTGCGCGAGCAGTTGCGGCATGAGGCAGAGGTGGCTCGAATCCGCCATGCAGATGCTGAACTCGCGCCGCGCCGTGCCGGGGTCGAACTCGGGACGCGCATTCGAGAATTCGCGCATCGACCGCAGCACCTCCCGGGCCGTGACGATCAGCTCGTCGGCGCGCGGCGTCGGTTGCATGCCTTCGGCAGTGCGCACGAAGAGCGGGTCCCCAAGCTGGCGCCGCAACTTGGCCAGCCAGATGCTGATCGTCGGCTGCTTTTGCCCCATCTGCTCGGCGGCGCGGGTGACGCTTCGCGTGCTGTAGATCAGGTCGAACATCCGCAGGAGCCTCAGGTCTAGCAGGTCCTGGTCGTCCGGCGCGTACGGGTGGTTCATTGCGGTACCAAATGTACCGTATTGCGTCCATGGCATGGACGCTATGGGTTGTCAGGTCTATCGTGCCAATCATCCGCACCGCTGCGCCCGGCCTGCGCGCCCACTTGAGGGAAAGCAAATGAAACAGCAGTACTCACTCGCGCACCTGACCGTACTGGGCTGCCCGCCCCCGGAGATGACCTATATCGCGGCCCGGGCCGGGTACGACTTCATCAGCCCGCGCTTCATCTACATGGGTCTGCCGGGCGAACCGAATTACGAGGTCGCCAGGAACCCCCAACTGCTGCAGGAGACCAAGCGCGCCCTGAAGTCCACCGGCGTGCGCGTCCACGACATCGAACTCGCTCGCATCCTCGATGACGTCGATCCCAGGAGCTACCTGCCGGCGCTGGAAGCCGCCGCCGAACTGGGGGCGCGGGCGGTGCTCTCCAGCATCTGGACGCCGCGGCGCGAGTACGCCATTGAAAAGTTTGGCGAATTGTGCGACCTGGCCAGGCAGTTCAAGCTGACTGTCGACCTGGAGGCGGTGCCGGTCGCCGCCGTCGTGACGCTGGCCGATGCCGTGGACGTGCTGCGAAAGGCCGATCGTGACAATGCCGGCCTGATGATCGACACCCACCACTTCCACCGGGCGCTGGACCGGCCGGAGGCGCTCGACGCCCTGCCCCGCAAATGGTTCCACTTCGCGCAGATCTGCGATGCGCAGCGCGAGATTCCTGCCGACCGCGCGGAGATGACGCGGATCATGCGGGGAGAACGCCTCTACCTCGGCGAAGGCGGCATCGACGTCGGCGCGATCCTCAGCCGGCTGCCCCACATGGTCTATTCGCTCGAAGTGCCGCACCTGGCCCGCGTGCGCGAACTCGGCTATGCGGAGCACGCCTTCCGCTGCCTCGAGAGCGCAAGATCGTATGTCGCCGCGCACGCGGTTCGGCGAAAGGTGCAGCGCGCCACAATTGCCGCATAATATGTACCGTATTGTCCATATGTGATGGACTAAATATGCGGGCGCGTTTATCGTCGCACGCATGGGCGCACCGGTCCGCTTTGTAGCGGGGCGCGATCAGGCCATCGAGTGCGCCCGCGCTCCCTTCGAACGTGGAGACCGTCATGAAAGAACTGATTTCCCGCCAGCTGGTGAAGTACCTCGAAGACCGCGGCGTCGAACACATCTTCGGCCTGTGCGGGCACACCAACATCGCCGTGCTTTCGGCATTGGAAAAGAGCCGCATCAAGTTCGTCAACACGCGTCACGAGCAGGTGGCCGCCCACGCGGCCGACGGTTACGCGCGGGCGAAGCGCCAGACCGCCGTGGTGCTGAGCCACCTCGGGCCCGGCCTGACGAACGCCGCCACAGGCGTCGCGAATGCGTCGCTCGACTCGATCCCGCTGGTGGTGATCGCCGGGGACGTGCCGAGCCACTACTACGGCAAGCACCCGCACCAGGAAGTCAACCTGCACTCGGATGCGGCGCAATCGGAAATCTATCGGCCGTTTGTCAAGCGTGTCTGGCGCGTGGAACGCCCCGAGCTCTTCCCCGAGATCATCGAGAAGGCCTTCCAGCTCGCCGAAACCGGCCGGCCGGGGCCGGTGCTCGTGTCGGTGCCGATGGACATCTTCTCCAGGGAGGTGGACGTGGCGCTGTTCGAGCGCCTGAAGCTGCACACGAAGAAGCTGCACAAGCCGTCGATCGACGACGAAACGGCGACGCGCATCGTGCGAATGCTTGCCGAAGCCCGCCGCCCGGTGGTCCACGTCGGCGGCGGTGTCGTGCTGGCCGACGCGACGGCGCAGCTGCGCGAGTTCGTGACGCACATGGGCATTGCCGTGTCCCGCAGCCTGATGGGCAAGGGCGTCCTGCCGGACGACCATCCGCTGACGCTTGGCATGACCGGCTTCTGGGGCACCAAGTTCATCAACGACAAGTGCCGCACCGCCGACGTGGTGTTCGGCCTCGGCACGCGTTTTGCCGAGGCGGACTGCAGTTCCTGGGAATCCGAGTACACCTTCAGCTTGCCTCCCGGCAAGCTGATCCAAATCGACATCGATCCGAGCGAGATCGGCCGCAACTACCCGGTGGAGATCGGCGCCGTGGCCGACCTGAAGCAGGCCCTCGCCGCTCTGGTTCGCGTGGCCAAGAAGCTGTACCCCGCCGGCCGCCGCAATGAGGCGCTCGAACAGCAGATCGCCGCGAACCGCGAAATGTTCCAAGCCGGCAACCTCGCGCACGAGCGCAGCGAGGCCTACCCGCTGCGCCCGGAGCGCATCCTCGCCGACGTGCGGGCCGTGCTGCCGCGCAACGCGATCATCACCACCGACGTGGGCTGGAACAAGAACGGCGTCGGCCAGCAGTTCCCGATCTACGAGCCCGGCAGCATTCTCACGCCCGGCGGGTACGCCACGATGGGCTTCGGCGCGCCGGCCGCGATCGGCGCCAAGATCGCCTGTCCCGACCGTGTCGTGGTGGCGCTCGTGGGCGACGGCGGCTTCGGCCAGAACCCGGCGATGCTGGCGACCGCGGTGCAGGAAGGCGTGCCCGTCGTGTGGATCATCATGAACAACAATGCCTTCGGCACGATTGCCGGCCTCGAGAAAGCGCAT
>DATMBW010000004.1:0-5884 GCA_035559095.1 Ramlibacter sp. | reverse complement strand
CGAGCAGCGCGTTGAACACCGGATCGCCGTCGAAACGCGGCAGGCAGCACCAGACGATGCGGCCGCGTTCGTCGATGAGCGCGCTGTAGGCGCAATTGCCGATCACCCCCAGGTTCAGCGAAGGCGGCGCCGTGTGAATAGCGTCGTTCATGCGTTCACCTTGGCGGCCTTTGCCGCGACGGTTGCTTGCAGTTCGTAACGCAGTGCGGCCGGCGAGGCCACGCGGTGCCAGGCGACACTGGCGCCCTCGCCCACCTTGACGCCCAGGCCGCGCATGCGCTGCACGGTGGAAAAGCCCACTTCATCGGTGAAATCGTCGCCAACGAAGACGGGCATGCGGCCGGCAAATGGCGGCTCGTGCAGGAACGCTTCGATCGCATGGCCCTTGCTGGCGCCGCCCGGCTTGGCCTCGACCACCATCTTGCCGCGCAGCAAGGTCAGGCCCGGGGATTGCTCCACGGCGTGCTGCATGGCCTGCAGGCACTGTGGCTCGAGCTCAGGGGCTTGCCGGTAATGCAATGCGAGCGAGCCGCGCTTGTTCTCCACCCGCAGGCGCGGATCCTGGGCGGCCAGCGTCAGCGCCGCGTCTTCCACAATCCGCAGCGGATGGGTCGAAAGCAGGCTCACGGCCCCGTCGAAAGCGCGGCGCTCGGTTCCGTGCACGCCCGCCACCGGCAGCCGCAATGGGTGCAGGAAGGCGTCGATCTGCGCGATCGGCCGGCCCGATATCAGCGCGATCGCCCCGCCCAGGTATTTGTTGAGTGCGTCCAGCGTATTGCCCAGCTCCGAGGGCACGATCACGGCCTCGGGCTGCGGCGCCAGGTCCACCAGCGTTCCGTCGAAATCAAGGAACAACGCGCACGACGGGTAAAGAATATCCACAAAATTCATGGTGACTGACCCTAGCAGAGCCTGCGCACGAGCACTAGGCGGGGCGTGCTCCTGACAGCGTAGGACCATGCCTACGGCGGGGCGGGAATGATGACCTCAAAAACGGGCAAGGCGCCCCCCACAGTTGAAAAGCCTGCGGCCATGATGGGGTGAGCGCGACGTTTCGCAGTCCCCGTGGCATAAGCTTGGCATTCTTTTCAAGGCCACACCCACGGTATGCCCATGAACTATTCGCACTACCAGACGCTCGCCGTCACGCGCCGCGGTCCCGACGGCACCGTGCTCGATATCCAGATGCGGGCGCTCAACGGCAAGCTTCCCACCGCAGGGCACGAGGGCCACCGGGAACTCGCCGGCATCTGGCGCGACGTGGGGGCCGACGAGTCCGTGCGCTGCGCGGTGCTGCGCGGCGAAGGGGCCGGGTTTTCCGGTGGCGGCGACCTGGCGCTGGTCGAAGACATGGCCGGTGATTTCGCGGTGCGCATCCGCGTCTGGCAGGAAGCGCGCGACCTGGTCTACAACGTGATCAATTGTGACAAGCCCATCGTGAGCGCCATCCACGGCCCGGCCGTGGGGGCCGGCTTGGTGGCCGGCCTGCTGGCCGATATTTCGATCGCGGCCCGCAGCGCCAGGATCGTGGACGGGCATACCCGCCTGGGCGTGGCCGCGGGCGACCACGCGGCGATGGTGTGGCCCTTGTTGTGCGGCTTGGCCAAGGCCAAGTACTACCTCATGTTGTGCGAGTCCGTCAGCGGCGAAGAGGCCGAGCGGATCGGCCTGGTATCCCTGGCGGTCGATGAAGACCAGCTCCTGCCCAAGGCTTACGAAATCGCCGACCGGCTGGCCCTGGGTTCACAGAGCGCGATCCGCTGGACCAAGTATTCGCTGAACAACTGGCTGCGCCAGGCGGGGCCGGCCTTCGACACTTCTCTGGCCCTCGAATTCATGGGCTTTGCCGGGCCCGACGTCAAGGAAGGCATCGCGTCGCTGCGCCAGCGTCGCCCGCCCAAGTTCTGAGGGCAGGTGCGGACCGCGATAATCCAAGGTTTGTTTTCAGGAGTACCGCATATGAAAACCGCTCACCAACTGGGTGTCATTGCCGCCCTCGTGGCGGGGAACGCCCTTGCACAGGCCCAACAGCCACCCAAGGTCGAGGGTGCCTGGGTGCGCAGTTCGGTCCCGGGCCAGCAGGCAACGGGCGGCTTCATGAAGCTCACGGCTGTCGAGCCGATGCAGCTGGTGGGCGTGTCGACTCCGCTGGCGGGCGCCGCCGAGGTCCACGAGATGAAGATGGAGGGCGACGTGATGAAGATGCGCGCGCTGGCCAAACTCGAACTGCCCGCCGGGCGGACCGTGGAGCTCAAGCCCGGCGGCTACCACCTCATGTTGCAGGACCTGAAGCAGCCTTTGGTGCAGGGCGGCACGGTGCCGTTGACCCTGTTGTTCCGCGATGCCAAGGGCGTTGAAAGCAAGCTCGAACTGAAGGTGCCGGTGGCCACGCGGGCGCCGGGGGCCGGCCCCGCCCCCGTGAAGAGCCACAAGATGGACGGGCAGGCGACGGATGCGCATAAACACTGATGCCGGCGGCGTCGCCAGCATGGGACGGTTCGGGTAAGCTGTCAGCACACACAAGACAACTCCCAACGGGGCGCGGCATGAGCAATAGCGAGAACTTCGGTTTCGGCAAATTCGTGCCCGGTTTCGATTTCCTGCAAAGCCTGGCCAAGGGCGCTTCGCAGACGCTGCCGCAGATGCCCAACCTGGCCAACTGGGTGGCGCCGACGCTCAATTTGGAGGAGCTGGAAAAACGCATTGGCGAACTCAAGGCCGTGCATTTCTGGCTGGACCAGAATTCCAAGGCGCTGGGCGCCACCATCCAGGCACTGGAAGTGCAGAAGATGACGCTGGCCACGCTCAAGGGCATGAACTTCAACATGGGCGACGTCGCCAATGCGCTGAAGCTCAAGGCCGCGGACACCATGTTCGGCGGCTTGCAGAAGGCCGGCGAGAAAGCGGCCGATGCGGCCAAGACCGTGTCCGCCGCTGCCGCGGACGCAGCGGCCAAGAGCACGACCGCGCGCAGGAGCGCCAAGGGTGCGATGCCGGTCGGCGGCGTGGTCGATCCGCTCCAGTGGTGGGGCGCGCTCACCCAGCAATTCCAGCAGATTGCCGCCACTGCGATGAAGGACGCGGCGGCGCAGACCGCGGTCGATACGGCACGCAACATGGCCACCGGCGTGGCCAGAGAGGCGATGAAAACAGCCAGTGGCATGGCCAGGTCCGCCACCAGGACGATGACCGGGGCGGCGCCCAAGTCACCGGCGCGGCGGGCAGCGAAGAAGGCCCGCGGCCGCTAGCCGCTTCATTTGTTCGAGGTACCGTGAAGCTCTTTCCATTCGGCCACGCTACCCATCCGCAGTGGCAGATGGCGGCGGGGTTGGTGCTCGCGCAACTGCGCGCCCAGATGGCGCTGCGCGACTACGCCCATGCGCCGACGCTGGGCCTGCTGTACATCACCGACCACTACGCGGCCGTGGCGCCCGACATCCTGGACCACCTGAGCGCCGAACTGCCCGAGATCACCGATTGGTCGGGCACCGTGGGCGTGGGCATCGCCTCGTCCAATGTCGAATATTTCGATGAACCGGCGCTGGCCCTGATGTTGTGCGAGCTTCCGTCCGATCAATACCGGGTGTTCTCGGGCGTCGCGCCGCTGGCCATGGGGTTCGAACCGCATACCGCGCTGGTCCACGCCGACGCGACCACCCCGGACGTCTCGGAACTGATCGCGGAGATGGCTGCGCGCACCGCCACCGGCTATCTGTTCGGGGGTCTGGCCTCCAGCCGCACCGGCGCGGTCCAGTTCGCGGTCGGGGGCAACGGCAACATCAAGGGCCATGGGGCGGCCGGAGGCGTGTTCCGCGGCGGCCTGTCGGGCGTGGCGTTCGGCGAAGGTGTTTCCCTGGTGTCGCGGGTGACGCAAGGCTGCCGGCCGGTGGCGGCGCAGCGCGTGATCACGGCGGCGGAGGGCAATTTGATCACCGAACTGGACGGCAAGCCCGCGCTCGACACCCTGCTGCGCGACACCGGCATCTCGCTGGACGAACCCGATGCGGCGATGGCCTCGCTGCGCGCCACGCTGGTCGGCTTGACCGAAGCCGGCGCGGACGCGGTCGGCCGAACCGGTAACTTCGGCGCCGACGTGGTGGTGCGCCACATCATCGGGCTGGATCCCGGGCGCCGCGCCGTAGCCATTGCCGATCGGGTCGCCACCGGCATGCGGATGGCTTTCTGCAAGCGCAACGTGCAGGCGGCGCGCGCCGACCTGGTGCGCATTTGCGCGGAGATTCGCGAGGAGCTGGAGTCCGAGGAGATCTCCCTGCCGATGGCCGCGGTGCCGGCGGCACGCGATAGCCGGGCCGCGCCGGGCGCGAGCCGCGGCATCGCCGGCGCCCTCTACGTCAGTTGCGCCGGCCGCGGCGGCCCGCATTTCGGCGGGCCCAGCGCCGAAATGCAGATCGTTCGGCGCGCGCTCGGCGAGGTGCCGCTGGTGGGCTTTTTCGCCGGCGGCGAGATCGCCCGCCACTATCTGTACGGCTACACCGGCGTGCTGACCGTGTTCCGGCAAGCATGACGCGGCAGTCTTCCCATCGGGTTCCCGGAGCCTGGCAGGGGGTCCGGTGGGCCCTGCAGCCAGGAGCCGAAGGCGGCGGCACATCGCGGATGCGACTGGTGTGGCGTGCCCTGCGGGCCGCCCTGTGGCATGGCAAGGCGATGCGGCAATGGATGGCGGTGGTCACCGAGCTGCATTCGCGCGGCATCGTCAGGGACATCGCGGGCGAATACCTTCGTGCGGTACGGCCCCACGTCCATCGCGGCACCGGCTTTCCCGAGCGCGTGGTGCAGCTGATCGACCATGCCGACTGGCTGGAGACCGCGTTCCAGCCGGCGGCCTTCGAGCAAATCGCTTCCGGGCAGCCGCTGGTGCTGGCCGAGCTGGCGGCCCCGCGCGGCTACGATTTCATGCGGCTGCAACTGCAGCAGGCCGCCACGCAAAGCCCCGAGGGTGAACTGCTGCTCACGCTCAACTTGCAGCGCTCCGCCGACGTGCAGCACAGGCCGCAGCCGGTGGATGCGGGCGTCCTGGCTTTCAGCCGGTTCCGCATCGACGGCGTGGGGTGCCTGGTGATCGGCGGGGTTCGGGGCCAGCGCCATCCCGTGACGCGCGTCAGCCCCATGGAGATCAGCCAGGCGCTGCAGGGCTGGAAGCCGGCGGTGCTGCTGGTGCGGGTGGCCCAGGAACTCGCGCGCCATTGGGGACTGCACTTGATCGGACTGTCGCCCGGCGCGCACCGCCTGCATGGCTGGAGCTATCAGTTGACCAAGCGCAGCCGTGACGCCGGGCAGCGCATCTACGCCAGTTACGACGCACTGTGGGACCACTTCGAGGTGACCAAGGGACCGCCCGGCTGGGTGCTGGTGCCCCTCAACTCCGACGAGAAGCTCGCCGCGACGGCGCTGTCACCGGAAAAGCGGCAGCGCCAGACGCGCCGCGCCGACTACTGGATCCGCACGCGCAACTTGTTGCGCCTGCAGTTGCGGCAACTGCTGCAGCGGCCGGGGCGCGAGGCGCGCCTGTCGCGCGTGACCGAAAGCATGGACCGCGACAGCACGGCCGAAGAGGACCTGGACTTCCCCCAAAGCGAGGACATGGTGCCTTCGCGCGTGCTGCAGACCGGTCCGAGCACACTGCTCTAGGAGCAGCCTCCCAGCTCAACGCCGCAGCGCCGTGAACGCGGCGAACTCCCAGCTGCGCATCGCCAGCAGCAGCGTGTAGCCTTCGCGCTCGGCCTCGGGCAATTTCTGGTCGGCCTGGTGCTGCTGGGCGAAATCCTGCGCCACGCGCTGCATCCGCTCGAGGAAAGCCGGCGCGACGCCGCGGCTGACCGATCCGTGCACCAGCAGCACGCCTTCTCCGGCGCCGTCGAAGCCG
>DATMBW010000003.1:0-7128 GCA_035559095.1 Ramlibacter sp. | reverse complement strand
GGCCTGGCGGCGCTGGTGCTGTTCGCGGACTACACGCACAAGCTGGAAACCTACGGCCGTTCGATCAGCTTCGACCTGTCCGACCCGATGGTGATCGTGGGCCTGTTCATCGGCGGCCTGATCCCCTACCTGTTCGGCGCGATGGCGATGGAGGCTGTGGGCCGCGCCGCCGGTTCGGTGGTGGTCGAGGTTCGCCGCCAGTTCCGCGAGATCAAGGGCATCATGGAAGGCACTGGCAAGCCTGAATACGGCGTTGCCGTGGACATGCTGACCAAGGCGGCGATCAAGGAAATGATGATCCCGTCGCTGCTGCCCGTGGTCGTGCCGATCCTGGTCGGCCTGCTCCTGGGCCCGAAGGCGCTCGGCGGCCTGCTGATGGGAACGATCGTGACCGGCCTGTTCGTGGCGATCTCCATGTGCACCGGCGGCGGTGCCTGGGACAACGCCAAGAAGTACATCGAGGACGGCAACCACGGCGGCAAGGGTTCGGAAGCGCACAAGGCGGCCGTGACCGGCGACACCGTGGGCGACCCCTACAAGGACACCGCCGGCCCCGCCGTCAACCCGCTGATCAAGATCATCAACATCGTGGCGCTGCTCATCGTGCCGCTGGTGGTGAAGTTCCATGCGGTCGAAGCACCCGGAACCAAGGCGCAAGCCCCCGCGGCCGTGACGGCGCCCGCCGCGGTGACGGCACCGGCCGCCGCGCCCGCCGTCAGCACCGGGGCCGTGACGCCCGCCCCATCCAAGTAAGCGCCTCGCGCTCAACGGTAAAGGCCCGCGTTGCGGGCCTTTTTTGCGCCTTCAGGGCCCCGAGCCGGGCTTTTCGGAATCCGTCTCGATCACTGCGCGAAGCAGTTGGCTGGCGGGCGCAACGAGCTCGCCAAGCTGCGCCACCTTGTCCTGTTCGATGTATTGCAGGATGAGCTCGTTGATGCCGCCCACCACCGCCATGGCCATGCTGGGCGACAGGGGCATGGCGCGCAGCTGGCCGCGCTGGCCATTGACCACGCCCAGCATGAAGTCGGCGATGGTCTGGTTGACGCGCCGCCGCGCCGCCAGCCCTGGCGCGCCGAGCCCGAGGATTTCAATGTACAGCGTGCGCATCAGCACCGGGTTTTGCGTCATGCTGCTCAGGTACGCGTCGAGCGCCCGCTCGACCTGGGTCTGCCACTCGTGCTGCGGATCGATCGAATTGCGCAGCACCTTGAGCGCGTTCCGACTGGCGGCCTCGTACAGCGCGATCAGGCATTCGGCCTTGGTCGAGAAGTGCTGGTAGAAAGTGCGGCGCGAGACGCTGGCTTCGCGCACGATGTCGGCGATCGTGGTATCGCCGTAGCCCTTGGCGGCTACCGCGCGGGCCATGCCTTCGAGCAGGCGGCGTCGGTGCTCGTGAACTTCGGCTTCAGTTTCCGATTCCGTTTCAATCATGGTGCTGATTTTCAGGCTGTTGCCGGCCGGTGCTTGAAAATACCGCAAACGCATCGATGATTTAGTCGGTACATTTACGTACCGGCATCGTGTTCCAGGAGTTTCCCATGACCGACCTCGTCGTGCGCCGATTGCTCATCGACATGGAAGCTCCGATCGCGCGCCACTGGTGCGCCGGCGATGCCTTCCGCTCGGCGTTATTCAACGCTTTGTCCATGAGCTTTCCGGTGGGCGAACAGTTCTTCATCGATTCGGTGCGCGACGGCCTCAAGGCCTTGCCGCAGGACATGCAGGAGCGCTGCCGCGCGGAAGTCCAGGGGTTTATCGGCCAGGAGGCCACGCACCGCCGGCTGCACGCGTTGTACAACGGCCAGCTCGAAAAACTGGGCCTGCGCAACGACTGGGCGCCGCGCGCGCAGCGGCGGCTGAAGCTGCTGGGGGGAGCCGATCCGCGCCATGCGCTGGCGATCACAGCCGCCAATGAGCATTTCACAGCGATCATGGCCGACTGGATGCTGCGCAATCCCGACCTGCTGGGCAACGAAGACCCGCGGCTGGTCACGCTGTGGCTGTGGCACAGCTCGGAAGAGTCGGAGCACAAGAGCACGGCCTTCGACCTGTACCAGGCCCTGGGCGGCAGCCACGAGTGGCGCATCACCTGGTTCCGCCGCGTCACGCGCATCTTTCTCGCGGACACCTTGCGCCAGACGCTGAACAACCTGCGCCGCGACGGCACGCTGTGGAAGTGGAGCACGTGGGAAAGCGCGGCATCGTACCTGTTCGGAAAACGCGGGTTGGTCCGCCTGACCTACAAGCCCTGGCGCGAGTACCTGCGGCGGGACTTCCATCCGAGCCAGCAGGATGCCAGCGAGTCCCGGCGCTGGCTGGCCGAACACCGCGACCAATACACGACGGTCGGCGCCTGCCGCTAAGGAGCAAGCGCGGGCGTTCGCACCGCCGCAGGGGGACGTCCCCGGCAAGCCGCTGCAGTGGGAGCGGCCGCCCGTTCGAGCAAAATATTGCCCATGCAACTCCATTTCATCGGCAACGCGGCCCAAGCCTCCTCCTCCGGCCGCACCATTCCCGTCATCGACCCCTCCGACGGCCAGCCGTTCGACGAACTGCAACGCGGCAATGCCGACGACATCAACGTCGCCGTGCGCGCGGCGCGCCACTGCTACGACGCCGTCTGGAGCAAGCTCAGCGCCGCCGAGCGCGGCCGCCTGCTGATGCGCCTGTCGAACAAGGTCGCCGAGCACGCGGAAGAGCTCGCCTTGCTGGAACAGCGCGACTGCGGCAAGCCCACCAAGCAGGCGCGGGCCGATGCGCTGGCCCTGGTGCGCTACTTCGAGTTCTATGCCGGCGCCTGCGACAAGCTGCACGGCGACACCCTGCCCTACCTGGACGGGTACAGCGTATTCACCTGGCGCGAGCCGCACGGGGTCACGGGCCACATCATCCCGTGGAACTACCCGATGCAGATCTTCGGCCGCAGCGTGGGCGGCGCGCTGGCCGCGGGCAATGCCTGTGTGGTCAAGCCCTCGGAAGACGCGTGCCTTTCGTTGATCCGGGTGGCCCAGCTGGCGGCCGAGGTCGGCTTTCCCGCCGGCGCGATCAACATCGTGACCGGCTACGGCCATGAAGTGGGCGACGCCTTGGCGCGGCACGAAGGAATCGACCACATCAGCTTCACCGGCAGCCCGAGCGTCGGCACCCTGATCCAGCAAGTAGCCGCCCAGCGGCATTGCCCGGTGACACTGGAGCTGGGAGGCAAGAGCCCGCAAATCATCTTCGCCGACGCCGATCTCGACGCGGCGCTCCCGATGGTCATCAATGCGATCGTGCAGAACGCGGGACAGACCTGCTCTGCCGGTTCGCGGCTGCTGGTGGAGGACGCGATCTACGAGCCGCTGCTGGAACGCCTTGGCAAGGCTTTCGAGAACCTGCGGGTGGGGCCAGCCATGATGGACCTGGACGTGGGCCCGCTGATCCGCGCCAGCCAGCAGCAGCGGGTATGGGATTTCCTCTCGGATGCCCATGTATCCGGCATCGCGACGGTGGCGCAGGGCCAGGTGGTGGAGGAAGCGCCGGAGAGCGGCTACTACCAGGCGCCGACGCTGCTGCGCGACGTGCCGGTGGGCCACCGGCTGGCGCAGGAGGAAGTGTTCGGCCCGGTGCTTGCCGCCATGAGCTTCAAGGACGAGGATCAGGCGGTCGAGTTGGCCAACGCGACCAGGTTCGGCCTGGTGGCCGGCGTCTGGACCCGCGACGGCGGCCGCCAGCTGCGCATGGCCAAGAGGGTCAGGAGCGGCCAGGTCTTCATCAACAACTACGGCGCCGGCGGCGGCGTGGAACTGCCCTTCGGCGGCGTCAAGTCGTCGGGCTATGGCCGGGAAAAAGGTTTCGAGGCGCTATTGGGCTTCACCACGCTCAAGACCGTGGCGATCCGGCACGGGTGACATGTCATGCCGGACTTGATCCGGCATCCATGAATGAGGGGTCATGGATTGCGGGTCAAGCCCGCAATGACATGCCGCGGGGTGGCAACTCGTCAGCCCCTGATCCGCGCCGTCTTCACCACGGCCTCGGCCATCGGTAGCAACCGGGCGAAGAACGCCAATCGCGGCGCGGCGAAAGTCGCGGCGAACAGTTCGTCCTTGTGCACCGTCACCCAGCCGACGCCCTTGAGCGTGACGTCGTCGGCGCGCCGCGCCAGCGTGAATTCGAAGCGCACGCCTTTCTCGCCCGCAAAGACGGTGGGCTCCACGCGCGTGATGTGCACCGCACCTTCATTCGCATAGAGCGCTTCGAACAGGCTGACCAGCTTGTCCGGTGACATGCCGGCGGTGAAGGTCGGATAGCGGGCATCCTTTTCGCCCGGCCAGCGGAACAGCACCATTGGCTTGGCGACCAGTGACTTGCCCGGCTTGACGCCGGCCCACAGGCGCAGGTGGTCCAGGGGAATACCTTCCTGGGTCCACACGTCGTAGGGCCCGTTCTCCCAAGGATCGGTGACCTTGTTCCAGGCCGAGGACAGGTTGACGACCAGCTTGTTGTTGACGACCTGGTCGCCTTCGACCTTGGCAATGGAGGTGCAGGCTGCCATGAGGAAGGCCAGCATCAGCGCGAGAACCGTCTTCATCATGGCTTCAATTCGGAAAGATAGGCCTTGAGCAGGCCGCTGTCCGGCGCGTCGGGCGCCAGCGCCAGGTATTTTTCGAACGCCTGCGCCGCCGCGGGCGCGTCGGCCCGCTGCTTGTGCACCAGGCCCAGCGAACGGAAAGCCTCGGCCGGCGGGTTCTCCGCCGCCGTCGCCCGCACCAGGTCGTCCAGGGAGCGCGGGAGGTCGTTCTTGTCGCCTCGCAACCGGTACACCTCGCCGCGCGCGTAGAGCACCTCCTTGTCCGCCGGCCGGCCCGACAAGAGGCGATCCAACAGCACCAGGCTTTCCTCGTATTGCCCGCGCTTGACTTCGTCCTGCAGCCAGCCGAAGCGCAGCGGCGCGATCACCCTGCGGTATTCGTCCGCGGCGGTCACTCCGCCGCCCTCGCCCGCCAACCGCAGCAGGTCGTCGCGGCGGCTGCCGGCAGGCGGGTGGGTGGCGAACAAGGCGTTGCGGCTGCCGACGTTCTCGCCGCCCGTGACCTTGAGCTCTCCGAGCAGGTTGTCCCAGACCTGCGCGGCCTGGCGCCCCTCGTAGCCGGCTTGCTTCATCAGGCGCATGCCGAGACGGTCGGCCCTGGTTTCGTGTTCGCGCGAGAAGGCGAAGCGCGTGGCCAGGATGCCAACCTGACCCACGGCCCCGGCAATGCCGCCGATCAAGCCGACGAGCTGCGCCAGCATCGCCTTTTCCTTGGCTTCGCGCAATTGCTCGAGCTGATGGCGCTCCAGGTAGTGGCCCAGCTCGTGGCCGATGATCGCCGCCAGCTGGGCTTCGTTCTCAATGCGAAGCAACAGACCGCTCCAGACCTGCATCATGCCGTTGGGCGCCATGCTGGCGTTGAACATCGGAGTGCGCATCACATGGACGCGGATGTCCGGGCAGTGCCCTTCCGTCAGGTGGCAGGTGAGCTCGGACAGGTACTTGCCCAGCGCCGGCTCGCGGATCGCCAGCGGACTGCGGCGCAGCCGCGCTTCTTCGCGATCCATCAGGCTCCACAGGCCGCCTTCATCCGTATCCATTGCCGGCCGGCTGAAGCGGCCCGGCATCTTGAAGGTGTTGCCGGGGGCAGCGTCCTGCGCCGCCGCAGGCAAGCCCCACAGCAACGCGCTCAAGCCAAGGCAATGCCTGCACGCTGACTTGAGAAAGCCCCGGCGGGGGGCGCCCGAGCCTGCGCACGGGGCCCCTGCGCCGGCCGCAAAGGCGGCTGCACCGTCCCCAAGGGCGCGAGCTTGCTTGAAGCGGTTCGGCGCAGCGCTCATTGGACCCCCACGTTTGCCGCCGAGGCGGCTGCACTGCCCCCCAAGGGGGCGCGAGCTTGCTTGAAGCGGTTCGCCGCAGCGCTCATTGCAGCACCGGGAATCCCGTGAGCAGGGTTTCGACCGTCTCGACTGCCGCTTTCGCGTCGCGCAGGTCCCCCGACATGCGGCGCAAGTCGTTGAACCACACGACGCGCCCGCTGTTCAGGTCCACCAGGGACGCATAGCCGGTCTGCTCGCCGCCAGCGCTGATCGCCCCCAGCAGCGCCATTGCGATCATGGTGGCCTTGCGCTCGGTGCTGGCGTAGCTGTCGCGGATCCAGGTGAACAGCGCATAGTCGGCGCCGGTTTTCGCCTTGAGCGGCTGGACGGCCTCACCCAGCGACCAGTCCAGGCGTTCGTTCTTGGTCGGCAGCTTCATGCCCATGCCGGTGTGGTGCACGAACACCGCTTCGGCCACGGCCCGCTGCAGGGCATTGAGCTCCGCGAACTCATCCAGGTCGGCGTCCTGGAGCTCCACGACGTTCGCGCCCAGCTGCTCGCGGCGCGCGGCCAAGGCCGCCCTGAAATTGCGCTGGGCCGATTCCGTCCAGTCGGCCCTGGGCTCGGACACACCCCCGGCGCTGATGGAAAACAGCTCCATATCGGCCGGAACGATGACGAGCCTGGAGCCGGCCGGCCGGGCGTAGAACCCGGGCGCCAGATGTTTGAAATCCGGCTCCTGCGCGTGCGGGCTGCCGGCGATCAGCACGGCGGCCAGGACAAGACTGCTTCGCGACGAAATGGGCACGTGATACTCCTGCCTCTGGGACTGCATTCTGGCCCTGTGGCACCCGCGAGCAACCCCGTGAAACCCGAAATCAGCAACAATGCATTACTGGAGCGCGGCGCACATGAGTTCGCCGTCCCGCCCCCTGTGTCACGCGGCGCTTGAACGGGCAGACGTCACGCGCCCGCGCGTTGGCCACAACTCATCGGTTGCTCGCCCGGCCGACCCCCAGGTTTCCGGGGATACACTCCTGCGCGACAATCGGGCCATGGCAGAACGAGTGATTCCATTGATCGACGAGCGCTTCGCGGCGTTGGCCGCCGGCGTGCCGGCGCAAGCGATACCGGCCAATGGCCTGCTGTCCGACCGCCTGGGCCGGCCGCTGCGGGACCTGCGCATCAGCGTCACGGACCGCTGCAACTTCCGTTGCAGCTACTGCATGCCCAAGGAGGTGTTCGACAAGAACCATCCCTACCTGCCGCATTCGGCCCTGCTGACCTTCGAGGAAA
>DATMBW010000002.1:0-6085 GCA_035559095.1 Ramlibacter sp. | reverse complement strand
CTTTGAACTTGAGACTTCTCGGTGACATTCCGGCTTCGGCAGTGACCTCCAAAATCCTGCGTGCGCCTCAGAAAGCCTTTTTTTCAGCCGATGTGCCGGCGAACGGCACCGGCCGCTGTTCGGGCCGGGGCTTGGGGCTTTTGCGGCCCTTCCCGGCTCACCGGACGGTTTCGGGGCTGCGCGCAACTCGCTTTGCGACAGTGTGCGCGCAACCGGTCCGGGCTCGTTTGATCGCAAGCAAGGAAGCGGCGATCAAGGCGGGGAGGGGCCGGCCAGGACCGCCGGCTGGATCCCGGATCGAGTCCGGGGTCACCAGGGGGCTGTGCCGGCAGATTCAGGGCGGCTGCGCCGGGATGACAGCCATACCGGCCGCATGCCGGACAGGGTGCAATGGATCCCGGCCTGCGCCGGGATGACACGCCTATACCGGCCGCATGCCGGGCGGCGTGTCAATTCTCTTTCTTCTCTTCCTTGCGCTCGACCAGGGTCTTGCTGATCAGGACCGGGCGGCCCTTGAGCTGGTTCAGCGCCTGCACCAGCTGGAAGTCCTTGTCGCTGCCGAATTCGGGCATCTTGCGTTCGCTGGGGCCCTTGCGCGCCTCGTCCTCGGCCTTCTTGCGCGCGTCGTCGCGTGCTTTCTCGCGTGCCGGGTCCTTGACTTCGGCCCCCTGCCCATTGCCCAGGTGTTTGTCGAGGTCGGCCTCGCGGGTGCGCAGCAGGGCGAACAGGTTACCTTCCTCGGTTTCGTCCACCATGACGTCGGGCACGATGCCCTTGGCCTGGATCGACTTGCCGCTGGGCGTGTAGTAGCGGGCCGTGGTCAGCTTCAAGCCGGTGTCGGGCCCCAGCGGACGCACGGTCTGGACCGAGCCCTTGCCGAAGGTCTGGCTGCCCAGGACGGCGGCGCGCTTGTGATCCTGCAAGGCGCCGGCCACGATCTCGCTGGCCGAAGCCGAGCCTTCGTTGACCAGCACCACCAGCGGCACCGTCTTGAGGGAGGCCGGCAGGCGGCGCAGGGGGTCGGCCCCGGCGCGGCGCTGGTAGAACTCGGGCGCGGCCTTGTAGACGAACTTGCTCTCCGGCAACTGGCCGTTCGTGGACACCACCACGACGTTCTCCGGCAGGAAGGCGGCCGAAATGGCCACCGCCGCGTCGAGCAGGCCGCCCGGATCGTTGCGCAGGTCCAGCACCAGGCCTTTGAGGTTGGGCTCGGCCTTGTAGATCTCGTCGACCTTGCGCACGAAGTCGTCCACCGTGCGCTCCTGGAACTGCGACAGGCGGATCCAGCCGTAGCCGGGCTCGACGACCTTGCCGCGCACCGATTGCGTGCGGATCTCCTCGCGCGTGATGGTCACGGGGAAAGTGCGGTTTTCGTCCTTGCGGAAGATCGTGAGCATGACCTTCGTGTTGGGCTCGCCTCGCATGCGCTTGACGGCCTCGCTGAGCGTCAACCCCTTGACCACGGTGTCGTCGATCTTGGTGATGAGGTCGTTGGGCTTCAGGCCCGCGCGGAACGCCGGGGAACCTTCAATGGGAGAAACCACCTTGACCAGGCCGTCTTCCTGCGAAATCTCGATGCCGACGCCTACGAAGCGCCCGGACGTGCCTTCACGGAATTCCTTGAAGGACTTCTTGTCGAAATACTGGGAATGCGGGTCGAGGCTGGCCACCATGCCCGAGATCGCGTCGGTGATCAGTTTTTTCTCGTCCACCGGCTCCACGTAGTCGCTCTTGACCATGCCGAAGACGGCGGCGAGCTGCTGCAGCTCTTCGAGCGGCAGCGGCGCCAACGTGCCACGCGCCACCGTCTGCAACGACACCGTCGTCAGCGCGCCGGCCAGGGCGCCTACGGAAATCCAGCCGGCAATTTTGAGTTTGTGGCTCATGTCAAGCAAATCCAGTCTCGGTCAGTGGGCTCAAAAATATACACCTGCGATTGGCATATGACGCAATCGTTACGCCAGGGTTCCGGGACCGGATAACTTTTTGTGGAAAAGTCCCGCCGTTGGCGGGGCCTTTACACGGCGGCGCCGCCGTCGTCAGCCCTTGCCCTGGCTCGCTACCGCCGCGGCGGCGCGGGCGGCCGCTTCGGGATCGCCCAGATAGTAATGGCGAATCGGCCTCAATCGCTCGTTGAGCTCATAAACCAGGGGAATCCCGTTGGGAATGTTCAAGCCGACAATGTCGCTGTCCGAAATATCGTCGAGGTACTTCACCAGCGCCCGGATCGAGTTGCCGTGGGCGGCCACGAGCACCCGAACGCCGCTGCCGATGGCCGGCGCCATGACTGAGGTCCAGAACGGCAGCACCCGGGCCACCGTGTCCTTCAGGCACTCGGTCAGGGGAACCTCCCCGGGCGCCAGCCGGGCATAGCGGATGTCGCCGCGTTCGCTGCGGGGGTCCTGAGGCTCCAGCGCGGGCGGCGGCACGTCGTAGCTGCGGCGCCAGACCAGCACCTGTTCATCGCCGAACTTGCGGGCGGTTTCGGCCTTGTTCAGGCCTTGCAGCGCTCCGTAATGCCGCTCGTTCAGGCGCCAGGAATGCACCACCGGCAGCCAGGTGCGATCCATCTCGTCCAGGCAGTGCCACAAGGTGCGGGTGGCGCGCTTGAGGACGCTGGTGTAGCAAAGATCGAATTCCCAGCCTTCGTCCCTGAGCAGCCGCCCGGAGGTCTTGGCCTGCTCGATGCCGGTGGGCGTCAGGTCCACGTCGGTCCAGCCGGTGAAGCGGTTTTCGAGGTTCCAGGTCGATTCGCCATGGCGAATCAGCACGAGTTTGTACATGGGGAAGGCCTTGGAATGGCAGTGCGAAACCCGGCATTTTAGAATTGGGGAGCGGACAAGCTCCGGTCAGGCGCCGGACCCGGGGCTGACCCGAGCTGTCCCAATGCCTCCCACTACAAGGAAAGACGTGAAATTTTTGATCGACAACTGGATGCTGATTTCGGTGGCCTTGGCCTCGGGCGCCATGCTGCTGTGGCCCGCAGTCCAGGGATCCACCGGCGGTGGCGTGTCCGTTCCCGGCGCCGTGCAGCTCATCAATCGGGAGCGCGCCGTGGTGGTGGATGTCAGCGAGACCGGCGAATTTGCCGCGGGCCATGTCGGCGGCGCGAAAAACGTGCCGGTGGGGCAAATGGAGCAGCGCCTGCCAGAGGTGGTGAAAAACAAAGGTGTGCCGCTGATCCTGGTGTGCCCCAGCGGCATCCGGGCCAAGCGCGCCCTGGCCATCGCCAAGAAGCTGGGTTACGACAAGGCTCAAGTGCTGGCCGGCGGGCTCAAAGCCTGGAAAGACGCTAACCTTCCCGTTGAGAAAGCCTGAAACATTTCCATGAACCCAGTGAAGATGTACACCACGGCCGTTTGCCCTTTTTGCATCCGCGCCAAGAAGTTCCTCAAGGCCAAGGGTGTCGAAATCATCGATGAGATCCGGGTCGACATGCAGCCGCTGGAGCGGATGAGGATGATGCAGATCACCGGACGGCGCACCGTGCCCCAGATCTTCATCGGCGAAACCCATGTCGGCGGCTGCGACGACCTGATGGACCTGGACCGCCGCGGCGGCCTGGAGCCGCTGCTTGCCGGCGCGGCCTGAGATAATCCCCTCCGACCCGAAGTCCAGCATCCCGGCCCGCCTCGGCGGGCTTTGTGACACTTTGGGGTCAGATCACGATTCAGGACAGTTGCGCAATCGCGGGGCGATGTTTCGCTTGAATTGTGCTCTGCCCCCCAACTGACCGACAGAAAGACCACCATGGCCGACCAGCAATCAGACCCCGTCTTCCAGATCCAGCGCGTTTACCTCAAGGAGGCCTCGCTCGAGCAACCGAATTCCCCTGCCATCCTGCTCGAGCAGGAGCAGCCCGCGGTGGACATCCAGCTCGCGGTGGAAGCCGCGCCGGCCGCCGAGGGCGTGTACGAGGTGTGCGTGACGGCCACCGTCACCACCAAGGTCAAGGACAAGACCGTGTTTCTGGTGGAGGCCAAGCAGGCCGGCATCTTCGAGATCCGCAACCTTCCGGCCGAACAGATGGGCCCCGTGATGGGCATCGCCTGCCCGCAGATCGTCTACCCGTATCTGCGCGGCAACGTGGCCGACCTCGTCACGCGCGCCGGGTTCCCGCCGGTGCACCTCGCGGAGATCAATTTCCAGGCGATGTATGAGCAGCAGCACGCGGAGCAGGCGCGTGCGGCCGAGCCATCGCCGATCATCACGACGGCCTGACGCCGCGGCTGGGGCGGGCGCCGTCGCAACCGCGACCTCGCAATGAAGATCATGGTCTTCGGAGCCGGAGCCTGGGGCACGGCTTTGGCCGCGAACGCAGCCGCACGGCACGAGGTTGCGCTATGGGCTCGCGACCAGGCACAGGCCAGCCAACTGGCCGGCGCGCGAGAGAATCTGCGTTACCTGCCCGGGGTGCCGCTGCCGGCCAGCTTGGCGGTCCGGTCCGGGCCCCTCGAGGCGGTTGGCGATCTGGCTGCCGCGGGCGACCTTTCCATCATCGCAACGCCGATGGCCGGCCTGCGCCAGATGCTGTGGCACCTGCGCACGCTGCGCGGGCCGGTGGCCTGGCTGTGCAAGGGGTTCGAGTCGCCCGTCGCCGGTGGCCACGGCCTGCTCGGCCATGAAATCAAGGCCGAGGTCGCCCCCGGCCTGAAAGCCGGCATCCTGAGCGGTCCGAGCTTTGCCCAGGAAGTGGCCCGCGGCCAGCCAACGGCCCTGGTGGCGGCGAGCGAGCAGGCGGCGGTGCGCGAAGCGCTGGTCGCCGCCTTCCACGGCGAAACGCTGCGTGTCTATGCCAACGACGACCTGCCCGGCGTGGAGATCGGCGGGGCCGTGAAGAACGTGCTGGCGATCGCGACCGGGCTGTGCGACGGGCTGAACCTCGGGATGAACGCGCGCGCAGCGCTGATCACACGCGGCTTGGCCGAGATGACACGGCTTGGAGTGGCGCTCGGAGCGCGGCCGGAAACCTTCATGGGGCTTTCCGGCCTGGGCGACCTGGTCCTCACGGCCACGGGCGACCTCAGCCGCAACCGCCAGGTCGGGCTGCTCCTCGCGCAAGGCAAGTCGGCCCAGCAGGCGGTCGATTCGCTGGGCCATGTGGCCGAAGGCGTTTATTGCGCGCGCACGGTGGTCCGGCGCGCTGGACACCTGGGCGTGGACATGCCCATTTCCCAAGCCGTGGTCGCGCTGCTCGACGGCAAGCTCGCTCCGGCCGCGGCCGTGACGGAACTGATGGGGCGAGGTCCGGTGGCCGAGACAGCCTGACCCGCCGCCCGCAAGGGCGGCGGCCTTAAACGTCCGGCGAATCGATTCGCCGCAGCGCCTGGCGAATCTGATCCAAGCTCTGCGGACGCACCAGCCGCGTGACTTCCTTGCCGTCGCGCAGAAAGACCAGCGTCGGCCACAGCTTGACCCCGAACGAGCGGCCCAGCGGCAGCCCGCTGCCGTCCTCGATCTTGAGGTGGCGCACGTTCGGATGCGAAGCGAAAGCGCCCGCGATCACGGGCTGGATGGCGCTGCAATGGCCGCACCATGGCGTTCCGAATTCCACGACGGCGGGGCCGGCGAGGCCATCCACTTGCGCCCGAGACGGTTCAGTTTCAGGGTAGGCGGTATTCATGAGCCTATTGTGCCCGCACCGGCTTGTGGCGGGCGTAGGCCTGGGCCGCCGCAGCGGGTCGTCCGAATCCTGGGACCGGAACTCTTCTGGGACCTTCACTCTTGAACAAGCAGACGCGCCGCAGTAGCCTGCCAGATCAACAACAAGGAGACGTCGATGGACCGTTCAAGAGCTTCCATGTTCGCAGTCGCCGCAGGGGCAGCCGCCCTGCTGGCCGTCTTTGCCTATTCCGGCGGCGCCGGCGCCCAAGGCAATGCGATGACTTTTTTCGTGACCAGCACCAATCCGGGAAAGGGCGCCGATCTCGGCGGTTTGGACGGCGCGGACAAGCATTGCCAGGCACTGGCGAGTTCCGCAGGTGCCGGCAGCCGCACGTGGCACGCTTATCTCAGCACGACCGCGGCCGGCGGTGGCGCCGCCGTCAACGCCCGTGACCGGATCGGAAAAGGGCCGTGGCAGAAC
>DATMBW010000001.1:0-3739 GCA_035559095.1 Ramlibacter sp. | reverse complement strand
ACACGGCCGGCGTCAGGATGTAGCGCCCGGCCACGGCCATGCGCGAGGGCGCCGACCGGGGCTCGGGCTTCTCCACCATCTGCCTGACCTTGATGATCCGCTCGCCGGCCGCTTCGCCGGCAACGACGCCGTAGTGCCGCACAGCGTCGAGCGGCACCTCCTGCACGGCTAACAAAGATGTCGCAACTTCCTGGAAAACCTCGACCATTTGCGTCAGTACTGATGGGCCGCCGTCCAATCCTGTCATCAGGTCATCCGCCAGCAGCACGGCAAAAGGCTCGTTCCCCACCAGCGGTTGGGCACACAGAACCGCGTGCCCCAGCCCCAGCGAACGCGGCTGCCGTACATAGGAGCAATCCATATCGTCCGGTTGCATGGCGCGCACCAGCGCCAACAACTCGTGCTTCCTGCCCGCCTCCAGTTCGTTCTCCAATTCGTAGGCGGTGTCGAAGTGGTCTTCGATGGCACGCTTGTTGCGTCCAGTAACAAATATCATGTGGCGGATTCCCGCGGCATAGGCTTCTTCCACCGCGTACTGGATCAAGGGCTTGTCCACGATGGGGAGCATTTCCTTGGGCTGGGCTTTGGTGGCGGGAAGAAATCGCGTGCCCAAACCGGCGACGGGGAAGACAGCTTTGTGAATTTGTGTGACTTTTTTCATGGACTGCAACAACATTTACTGCTAAAGTTTGCCCTACATTTTTGGGGGCAGGGCCTCTAACTATCTGGGCAAAATGCCGCAGGGCTCTGTAAGACGAGGACGCATCCGGGTTGGACATCTTACTTCTCGAACGGCTGGCGCCCGAGGCGCTCGCCTGGCTGCAGGCACGCCATTCGGTGCGGACGCATCCAGAATTGGCGACCGACCCGAGCGCCCTGCGAAAAGCCGTGTACAAGGCTGAGGCGGTGGTGCTGCCGCGCAAAGTGGTGGTCACCAAGGAATTCCTGGACTTCGCGCCCATGCTCAAGGCAGTGGCGCGCATGCACGCCAGCACGGACAACACCGACCTGGAAGCTTGCCGGGAACGCAAGGTCCGCGTGATCCAGGCCACGACAGCCAACGTGCGCTCCAATGCCGAGTACCTGCTCGCGAGCCTGTTGCTGCTGTACCGCCGCGGCATCGGGTCGTCGCTGATCGGCGACCGTCATGCGGAAGCCCGGCTGGGACGCGAACTCAACGGCAGCGTTGTCGGTATCTTCGGCCTGGCGCCCACGGCCCATACGCTTGCCCCCATGCTGCACGCCCTGGGCGCCAAGCTCATAGGCTACGACCCGGCGGTGCATCACACCTCGCCCATCTGGTCCCGGTTGCAAGTGCAGCCGGTCAGCTTGCAGGACCTCATGGCCCATTCCGACGCGATTTCGGTGCAAGTCATGTATGCGTCCCGCTACCAGGGCTTCATCAACGACAAGCTGCTTGCCCACTGCAAGCCCGGCCAGGTCTGGGTGGGGACCAGCCGGTCCCAGCTGTTCGACGCCGAAGCGCTCGCCGAGGCGCTGCTCGATGGGCGCATCGAGGCTTGCATGCTCGACGGCGCGGAGGTGGGCTTCGCGTCCAAAGGCACGGCCCTGCATGAAGTGAACAACCTGTTTCTCACCCCCCGGCTGGGTTCACATACGCGTGAATCGCGTTTGCGGGCCAGTTGGTACGTGGCCCATCGCATCCACGAAACCCTGGCCGCGCCGAGCGGCCTCGGCCTCGATCAGCCGTCCAGCGTGCCGATGGGACTGGACCAGGCCGAAGGCGGAGTACCGCCGCGGCAGGACCCGCCCCTGTTCATCATTCGCTGACGCCGACGGCGCCGGTCACCCCAGCCGCGCCAGCTGTTCCTGGATCTTCCCGAGGGTGGCCGTGAACTCCGCGATGCGCCTGCGCTCCTGCTCGATCACCGGTGGCGGCGCTTTCGCCACGAACGCGTCATTGGAAAGCTTGCCGTTGGCCTTGGCCAGTTCGCCCTGTAGGCGGGCCGCCTCCTTGCCCAGGCGCGCTTTCTCGGCGCCGACGTCGATCTCCATGTAGAGGCAAAGGTGCGCCTCGCCGACCACGGCCACGGGAGCGGCCTTGGCGGCGGCGGCCCAGGCGGCCTCGTCGTCGAACACCTTGACTTCGCTGAGTTTGGCCAGCGCCTGCAGCACGGGCGCCGCGCGGCGCATGAAGGCCGCATCGCCCACCACATAGGCCGGCAGCTTGGTGGAGGGCGACACGTTCATCTCGCCGCGCAGATTGCGACAGGCGTCCACCACCGACTTGAGCTGTGCCACATAGGCCTCGGACTCGGGACGGATGGCGGCGCCGTCGGCGGCGGGGTAGGGCGCGACGCTGATGGATTCGCCGGTCTTGCCGGCGACCGGAGCCACCTTCTGCCATAGCTCCTCGGTGATGAACGGAATCACCGGGTGCGCCAGCCGCAGGACCGCTTCGAGGACGCGGATCAGCGTGCGGCGGGTGCCGCGCTGCCGCGGCGCGTCGCCGCCCTGGATCTGCACCTTGGCGATTTCCAGGTACCAGTCGCAGAACTCGTCCCAGACGAACTGGTAGATCGTGTTGGCGACATTGTCCAGGCGGTACTCGGCGAAGCCCTTGGCCACTTCGGCCTCAGTGCGCTGCAGCGTGGAGATGATCCAGTGGTCGGCTTCGGTGAGCGAGCTGCCCTGCTCGGCCAGGTCCCGGCCTTCGCAGTTCATCAGCACGAAGCGGGTCGCGTTCCAGAGCTTGTTGCAGAAATTGCGGTAGCCCTCGCAACGCTTGGTGTCGAAATTGATGTTGCGGCCCAGCGAGGCCAGCGAGGCGAACGTGAAGCGCAGTGCGTCCGCGCCGAACGCCGGGATGCCGTCGGGAAACTCCTTTTCCGTGTTCCTGCGCACGATGGGCGCGGTTTCGGGTTTGCGCAGGCCCGTGGTGCGTTTTTCCAGCAGCGGCGGCAGGGCGATGCCGTCGATCAGGTCCACCGGATCGAGCACATTGCCTTCGGACTTGCTCATCTTGTGCCCATGCGAATCGCGCACGAGGCCGTGGATGTAAACATGGCGGAACGGCACCTGGCCGGTGAAATGGGCGGTCATCATGATCATCCGGGCGACCCAGAAGAAGATGATGTCGTAGCCCGTGACCAGTACCGAGGACGGGAGGTAAAGGTCGTAGTCGGTGACTGGCCCTTGGACAAGTTCGGTGCGAACGGCCGCTTCCGGCCAGCCCAGCGTCGAGAAAGGCACCAGCGCCGACGAGTACCAGGTGTCCAGCACATCCTCGTCGCGCCGCAGCGCCTTGCCCGGCGCCTGCGCCTGTGCCTGCGCTTCGTTGCGCGCGACGTAGACATTGCCGTCCTCGTCGTACCAGGCCGGAATCTGGTGGCCCCACCAGAGCTGGCGCGAGATGCACCAGTCCTGGATGTTGTTCATCCACTGGTTGTAGGTGTTGACCCAGTTCTCCGGCACGAAGCGCACCGCGCCGGACTGCACGGCGTCGATCGCCTTTTGCGCGATCGACTTGCCCGCCGGGTCCTTGTCGCTGACCTTGCTCATGGCCACGAACCACTGGTCGGTGAGCATCGGCTCGACGATCTGCCCGGTGCGCGCGCAGCGCGGCACCATCAGCTTGTGCTTCTTGACCTCGGCCAGGAGGCCCTGCGCTTCGAGGTCGGCCACGATGCGTTTGCGCGCGACGAAGCGGTCCAGGCCGCGATAGACGGGCGGCGCGTTGTCATTGACCTTGGCCGCGAGATCGAGCACGCCGATCATC